>NZ_JBHWUR010000191.1:0-7094 GCF_042737755.1 Streptomyces sp. NPDC059994 | reverse complement strand
GCACACAATGTGTGCCGGGCCCCTTCTTCACGTACCCCCGACCGGATTCGAACCGGCGCTACCGCCTTGAGAGGGCGGCGTGCTAGGCCGCTACACAACGGGGGCGTGGATCCCGAGGGATCAATGAACCACAAGATCTTCGACCTTGCGATCCGCTGGGCTACCAGGACTCGAACCTAGAATGACGGTACCAGAAACCGTAGTGTTGCCAATTACACCATAGCCCATGGTGGTTTAGACCAGTACCCCCGACCGGATTCGAACCGGCGCTACCGCCTTGAGAGGGCGGCGTGCTAGGCCGCTACACAACGGGGGCCCTAGCGATCCTGCATGAGAGTCAGCGGGTGCGACCCGGACTGCCTCCCTGGGAAGGATCTGTACCCCCGACCGGATTCGAACCGGCGCTACTGCCGTGAGAGGGCAGCGTGCTAGGCCGCTACACAACGGGGGCTTTGCGGATCTGGAATCCGCGGTGCAGATAAGCTCTGCGAGCTGGCCTACCAGGACTCGAACCTAGACTAACGGAACCAGAAACCGTCGTGCTGCCAATTACACCATAGGCCACCAAAGCGCAACCTCAGCAGGAGGTTTTGCTCGGCTTGCGCTTTCGGTTCCGGGCTTTTCTTCCCGCTCCCCTCGGCGCAGGAAGAACATTACCCGAAGGTGTCCGGCGCTCCAAAACGGGTATCGCGGCGCAGCAGGCCGGGGAGCTCCTCCAGGCCCGTGATCCGGATCAGTTCGGGCCGCCCGCCCACTCCGTTGCGGTCCAGCCAGATCCCCAGGAGCCCCGCCTCGACGGCCCCGCGCGCGTCGATGTCCGGCTGGTCTCCCACGTACGCGACCTCCCCCGGCGCCAGGCCCAGCTCCTTGCAGGCCGCGTGGAAGGCGCCGGCGTCCGGCTTGGAGATCCCCAGCTCGGCCGCGCACACCACGGCCTCGAACCGGTCCCGTACGCCCAGGACCCGCAGCTTGCGCTCCTGGTGGTGGAGGGAGGAGTTGGAGAGGACGGCGTGCCGGTAGCCGTCGGCGAGCAGGTCGAGGACGGGCACGGTGTCCGGGAAGAGCGACCAGGCGGCCTCGTAGTGGGCCAGGTGCCGCTCGAACCAGGCGTCCGCCTCGGGGTCGGCCGGCTCGGCGCCGAGGAAGGCGCGCACCCGGTCGCGCCGCTGCCCCTGCCAGTCGGTCTCCCCCGCCGCGAACCGCGCCCAGTGGTACGCGGTGAGCTCGTCCCAGGCCGTGAGCGCCTGCTCCATCGACGCGTACGCGGCGGGCAGCCCCTCGGTCTCCAGATGCACGTGCATGCCCCTGCGGGCGGCCGAGGCGTAGTCGAAGATCGTGTCATCGATGTCCCAGAGGACGGCGCGGGTCGCCATGCCGTCGACGGTACCCCGGCACCGCTCCCCGGCTGGGGGTTCGGGGGTCATTCCCCGAAAAACGCAGTGTCGATGTCCCGGGGGGCGGCCCGGACGGCCATGCGTCGCCGGTACGCCGAAGGGGCGGCAGCCGGACCGGCTGCCGCCCCTTCGGGTCGTACGTCACACCTGGCCGGACTCGTGGGAGGTCCGCTGCGGCGCCCCGCGCCCCTCAGGGGCGCGGGGAACTGCGCGACCGGCCCCAGCGGACCCGCGGCCGAAGCCGCCGCGCTTCCGGCGGAGCGCTCACGCGGTCAGCTTCGCCAGCGCCGCGTCGATGCGGGCCAGGGTCTTCTCCTTGCCCAGGATCTCCAGGGACTCGAAGAGCGGCAGACCGACCGTGCGGCCGGTGACGGCGACGCGGACCGGGGCCTGGGCCTTGCCGAGCTTGAGGCCGTGCGCCTCGCCGGCGGCCAGGACGGCCTCCTTGAGGGACTCCGGGGAGGACCATTCGGCCGCCTCCAGCTTCTCGCGGGCCGTGCGCAGCAGCCCGTCCGAGCCCTCCTTCATCGCCTTCGCCCAGGACGCCTCGTCCTCGACCGGCTCCTTCAGGAAGAGGAAGTCGACGTTGGCCGTGATGTCCGAGAGGACGGTCACGCGGGTCTGGGCGTACGGCGCGATGGTCTCCCAGGCGGCGCGGTCGAAGTCCTCGGGCGCCCAGTTGGCGTGCGGGGCGGTCAGCCACGGCTCGCAGGCCGCCGTGAACGCCTTCACGTCGAGCAGGCGGATGTGGTCCGCGTTGATCGACTCGGCCTTCTTCAGGTCGAAGCGGGCCGGGTTGGCGTTGACGTCCGCGACGTCGAACTTCGCGACCATGTCGGAGATCGAGAAGACGTCCTGGTCGGCCGAGAAGGACCAGCCGAGGAGCGAGAGGTAGTTGAGCAGGCCCTCCGGGAGGAAGCCGCGCTCCCGGTAGATGTTCAGGGACGCCTGCGGGTCGCGCTTGGAGAGCTTCTTGTTGCCCTCGCCCATGACGTACGGGAGGTGGCCGAAGGCTGGGGTCTCCTTGGCCACGCCCAGCTCGATCAGCGCCTTGTAGAGCGCGATCTGGCGCGGGGTGGAGGAGAGCAGGTCCTCGCCGCGCAGGACGTGGGTGATCGCCATCAGGGCGTCGTCGACCGGGTTGACCAGCGTGTACAGCGGGGCGCCGTTGGCGCGGACGATGCCGTAGTCCGGCACGTTGTCCGGGGTGAAGGTCAGCTCGCCGCGGACCAGGTCCGTGAAGGTGATCGGCTCGTCGGGCATCCGGAAGCGGACGATGGCCGTGCGGCCCTCCGCCTCGTACGCCGCCTTCTGCTCCGCGCTCAGCTCGCGGCAGTGGCCGTCGTAGCCGGACGGCTTGCCGGCGGCGCGGGCCGCGTCGCGGCGCTCGTCGAGCTCCTCGGTGGTGCAGTAGCAGTGGTACGCGTAGCCGCCCGCGAGCAGCTTCTCGGCCACGTCCTTGTAGATGTCCATCCGCTGGGACTGGCGGTAGGGCGCGTGCGGGCCGCCCACCTCGGGGCCCTCGTCCCAGTCGAGGCCCAGCCAGCGCAGCGAGTCGAGCAGCTGGTTGTACGACTCCTCGGAGTCGCGGGCCGCGTCGGTGTCCTCGATGCGGAAGACCATGGTGCCCTGGTTGTGCCGGGCGAACGCCCAGTTGAACAGGGCGGTGCGGACCAGGCCCACGTGCGGGTTGCCGGTCGGGGAGGGACAGAAACGTACGCGTACGGGGGAGCCGGGTGCGCTAGCCACGCTTGACAACCTTGTTGGTGAGAGTGCCGATGCCTTCGATGGTGACGGCGACCTCGTCGCCGACGTTGAGGGGGCCGACCCCGGCGGGGGTGCCGGTGAGGATGACGTCGCCCGGGAGCAGCGTCATGGCCTCGGTGATGTGGACGACCAGGTCCTCGATGGAGCGGATCATGTCGCTCGTGCGGCCCAGCTGGCGCTGTTCGCCGTTGACCGTCGCCTGGATCGTGAGATCCGCGGGGTCGAGGTCGGTCTCCACCCAGGGGCCGAGCGGGCACGAGGTGTCGAAGCCCTTGGCCCGGGCCCACTGCTTCTCGCGCTGCTGGGCGTCGCGCGCGGTGACGTCGTTGGCGCAGGTGTAGCCGAAGATGACGTCCTTGACGCGCTCGCGCGGGACCTCGCGGCACATCCGGCCGATGACCACGGCCAGCTCGGCCTCGTGGTGCAGCTCGTTGGAGAAGGAGGGGTACTCGATCGCGTCGCCGGAGCCGATCACCGAGGTGGTGGGCTTGAAGAAGGCGACGGGCACCTCGGGACGCCCCTGATCGTCAAAAACGGCGTTGCCGAGCTCCTTGGCGTGCTCCGCGTAGTTGCGGCCGATGGCCACGACCTTGTTGGGCAGCACCGGCGGCAGCAGCCGGACCTTGCTCAGCGGGACCTTGGTTCCGGAGAGCTCGAAGTCGGCGTACGGAATGCCCTTGATGATGTCGAGCACGAGCCCCTGCGGGGTGTCCTCGACCGCGCCGAAGGCGACATTGCCGTCGATGGAGAATCTGGCGATGCGCACGGGATGCTGTCGCCCCTCACTTGGTCGCTGGCTGGAGACTGACGCTCCAGGCTAACGCGGGTGAGGGGGCGACCTGCGCTATCTAACGGGCGGCGGCGACCGGGGCGTCCATCAGGACGGTGCGGCGCGGGTTGGCCGTCTGGGTGGGCAGGTCGACAGCGTGCTCGGGCAGGAGCTCCGTCTGCATCTCCTCGGCGTCCGCGAGGTGCGCCAGGTTGGTGCGGCGGGGGTTGGCTATGGTGCGGATCATCATCGTCGTCTTCATCTGCCGTTCGGACCCTGTCGGTTGCGGGGCGCGCGGCGGCGCCGGTTGTCGGATTGGCCATCCCTGTAAAGCGTCAGGCTAAACATTCGAATTCCCGGCAAACGGCTGTAGAGCCGACGATCACCGTGTGAGTTTGCTCACGAGTTGGTAAACAATTCGGGCATTACGGCCAGTCAATTCCGGCCTACGAAACGGACATTGCACCACTGAACCCTCCATTCCGCTCTTGATCATGGCGACTGGGTCACTCCTCCCACGTAAGCGACTCGTGGGTAAAAGTCCGATTCATCCGGGCATGGTTTCTACGGCTCGTTACCCGGCCATCACAATGTGTCACTCAGGTCACAGCCCGGTACGCGGGCCTTGTTGGAGATCCGGCACTGTGCTGGAATTCCACGCACCGCCGCGGGTCACTGACCGGCGCGCAGGGCGCAACGCAGCGCCGAGTGGCGGCGGGGAGGGGGAGTCCAACAAGCGCCGGTCACTCACGACCAACACATGGGGCGCACACTTGCCCCACGACGCCGACACCGTCCCTTCCGTTCAGAGCGGGGGGACGCCTGGTCCAGAGGTTGCGACGCTAGTGCAGGGACGTTTCAAGAGGGATGGCAGCGCTGCGGCGGAGCAGGAGCCGCACGGCGGGACTGGCTCCACATCAGTCAGTTCCTCGCCCCAGCACGCCCAGAACCCCCGGGCCACCCAGAATCCATCGGCTCCTTCGCCGGGCGGCGACGAGAACGGCGGCCCCTCCGGCCCGACCGGTCGCTCCGCCGCGGGCGGTGAGAAGCCCGCCGCGCCCAAGCCGAAGCCGGCCGTGGACACGGGGTCGCGAATAGCCCTGCGCAACTGGCGCATCTCCACCCGACTGGTCGCGCTGCTGACCCTGCCCGTGGTCGCCGCGACCACCCTCGGCGGGCTGCGCATCAACCAGTCGATGAACGACATGAAGCAGCTCGACCACATGCAGCTGCTCACCGACATGACCAAGCAGGCCACCGAGCTGGCCGCCGCGCTCCAGGAGGAGCGCGACAAGTCGGCGGGCCCGCTGGCCACCGACACCGGCGCGGACATGGTCCAGACGGCGCGGGGCACCACCGACCGGGTCAAGCAGTCGTTCATGACGGCCACCCAGGACGTCGACAACCCGGACAACGACGACGCCCTGGAGTCGATCCGCCGTAACGTCACGGCCATCGCGATCCAGCTCCAGGACCTCGACAACATCCGTAAGAGCGCCTACCACGGCGACGTCTCGGACTCCCAGACCGTCGAGGGCTACAGCCGCCTCATCCGCGGCCTCCTCAGCCTCTCCCAGGACATGGCGCAGGCCACCTCCAACCCGGAGATGATCAAGCGCACCCGTGCGCTGGCCGCGTTCTCCTCCGCCAAGGAGTACGCCTCCATCCAGCGCGCGATCATCGCCGCCGCGCTCCCCGCGACCAAGGACAAGACCGGCACGCTGGCCGAGTCCGACCGCCTCTACGCCAAGTCCGCGGCGGACGGCGAGCGCCAGGAGCTGTCGTCGTTCTCGATCGTCTACGAGAGCAACCACGGCAACCCCGAAGAGCTGATGGCCCCGCTCGACAAGGGCAACTCGGAGATCACCGCGGCCAACGCGTACTCCCAGCGCGTCCTCAAGGGCGGCCTCGCCACGGAGACCAAGCGCTCGTACCTCGACTGGTACGACCAGGACTCCAACAAGATCAACCAGATGAAGACGATCGAGCAGACCCTGCTCGGCGAGATGGAGCAGAAGGCCCGCGAGCTGCGCGACCAGTCGCAGCGGGACGCGATCCTCAACGGTGCCCTGATCCTCATCGTCCTCGGTGTCTCGCTGGTCGGCGCGTTCGTCGTGGCCCGGTCCATGATCCGCTCGCTGCGGCGCCTCCAGGACACCGCGACCCGGGTCGCCCAGGACCGGCTGCCCGAGCTCGTCAAGCAGCTCTCCGAGTCCGACCCGCAGGACGTCGACACGTCCGTGGAGTCGGTCGGTGTGCACTCCCGGGACGAGATCGGCCAGGTGGCCGCGGCCTTCGACGACGTGCACCGCGAGGCCGTGCGTCTCGCCGCCGAGCAGGCGCTTCTGCGAGGCAACGTCAACGCGATGTTCACCAACCTCTCGCGCCGCTCGCAGGGCCTCATCCAGCGTCAGCTCTCGCTCATCTCCGAACTGGAGTCCCGCGAGGCCGACCCGGACCAGCTCTCCTCGCTCTTCAAGCTCGACCACCTCGCTACCCGTATGCGCCGTAACGGTGAAAACCTCCTCGTTCTGGCCGGTGAAGAGCCCGGTCGCCGTTGGACCCGGCCCGTCCCGCTGGTCGACGTGCTCCGCGCCGCGGCCTCCGAGGTGGAGCAGTACGAGCGCATCGAGCTGGCCGCCGTGCCCGCCACCGATGTCGCCGGCCGCGTGGTCAACGACCTCGTGCACCTGCTCGCCGAGCTCCTTGAGAACGCCACCTCGTTCTCCTCGCCGCAGACCAAGGTCCGCGTCACCGGTCACGCGCTGCCCGACGGCCGCGTCCTGGTCGAGATCCACGACACCGGCATCGGCCTCTCCCCCGAGGACCTCGCCGCGATCAACGAGCGGCTCGCCTCGCCGCCCACCGTGGACGTCTCGGTCTCGCGCCGCATGGGTCTGTTCGTGGTCGGCCGCCTGTCCCTGCGACACGGCATCCGCATCCAGCTGCGGCCCTCCGACTCCGGCGGTACGACGGCGCTCGTCATGCTGCCCGTCGACGTCGCCCAGGGCGGCAAGAAGGCCCCGGGCAAGCCCGGCGGCCCCCAGACGCAGGGCCCGGCGGGCCCCGGTGCCGGCCGTCCCGGCGTGACCCCGGGCCCCGGTGCCCGCGCCGGTCTCGCCGGTGCGCTCGGCAGCGGCCCGGCCGGCGGCCCCGCTGGCGGC
>NZ_JBHWUR010000190.1:0-7163 GCF_042737755.1 Streptomyces sp. NPDC059994 | reverse complement strand
CACCCGTAATGCGGCCAGCCGCCACCACTGAACCACACCGAAGGGACACGACCCATGACCCCCAAGACCACCATGACGGCCGTCGACGGTACCGATGCCCTCGCGTTCGTCATCATCCGCCCCGGCGAGACGCCCGGAGGCGTCTCCATCGAGGCCGCAGCGAACGGCATCAGCAAGCCCGGCGCCGCCTACGTCCTGCGCCATGTCGCCAACGGATGGGACGCCAGCGCAGACGACCCCAGCGCCACCCTGTCCGCCTTCAACACCCTTGCCGAACGGTACGAAGAGATCGCCGCCAAGACCACCACAGATGTCGGCAAGCAGCGCGCCACGCAGCTCAGCCGGGCCGCCAAGGACATCCGCATGGTCCTCACCACCGGCCGGATCCCGCACTGGCTCATGACGGACGCCGAGCTGGAGCAGTACGGAACCCCGGAGGCCACGTCATGACCATCCCCCTGTACGAGATCACCACCCGTGAGGGTGCCGACGGGGTCATGCATCCCGACGAGGGCCTGTGGACCCCGACCGCTGATGACGCGGTCGAGAAGGGCTTCATCTGCCACGACGGCCTGTACCTGACCGGCGTAGGCGAAGAGGACGACCCGCCCAGCGAGTTCGTCGCTCTCGGCCACGGCCACACCTGGACCGCCATGTGCCTCGCAGGCAAGGCGTACCTGAAGACCTTCGACTACGAGCCGGACGACCCCACACTCCGCCAGCCGCTGCCCGAACGCCGCCACGCGCACTTCCTGCGGCACCCCCACCCCGACTATCCGTGCGGCTGCGCGTGGGACGACTCGTGGCGCCTCGTCTACGTCCCCGAGGGCACACCCGGCGCGGTCGCCGTCACCGTCCTGCGACGGCCCGGAGGCGACCGGTGATTCGCCACTCCTTCCGCCGCCTGCGGGACGCCTGGGTGTGGTCCGGCGCCGACTACGACCCGGCACCTCCGCCCCCGTCACCCCTCCCGCGCCGTGACGACCACGTCACCGAATGGATCAAGCGGCAGCGCGACCAATTCGACGAGCGCCACGACACCGAGTGGGACGTCCTCGACAACCTCCTCTACCTGTACCTGCTCCACGCCGACCTCTGCGTCCCACTCGCCGAGCACATCTGCGAAAGCACGGCCACCGGCGGCGAATGCGACTGCCTCGAACGACCGACAAGGAGCGACGACGAATGAAGGCCATCAGCATCCGCCAGCCGTGGGCCGGCGCGATCGTCCACCAGTCGAAGCGGGTCGAGAACCGCACCTGGAAGCTCCCCGCCAGCATGCACGGCGCTCGGGTCCTCATCCACGCCGCGGCCCAGCCCGACCGTCACGCGATCGTCTACGGCCCGCACCTCGATGTGTACGGCGCGATCGTCGGCGTAGCCACGATCACCGGCTGCCACTGGGCCGAGAAAGGCCGGCTGTGTGGCCCCTGGAGCGACGACAACGCCTACCACTGGACGCTCGACGACGTGGTCGCGCTACCCGAGCCGGTCCCCGCCAAGGGTGCGCTCGGCTTCTGGACGCCCAACGAGGAGACCGTCAACGCCGTACTCCGCCAGGAGACGGGGGTGGCGTGGTGAGCCCGATCCGCATCAAGCGCGAGCGCACCAAAGGCTGGCGTGTCGAAGACCACGTCACCAGCCCGCTCGGCGCCAAATACGTCGGCCGCCCGACCCTGTACGGCAACCCGTTCCAGGTAGCCCGCGTCGGCAAGGTCTGGATCGTCTACGTCGATGCCGCACCCGGTGTGGCCGGCCGGACGGTCGCCATCGTCTCCGATGAGCGCAAGGCCAGGCAGATCGCTGTTGACAACTTCCGCGCCAGCCTTCGCACTCCTGGCGGCAGTGAGCAAGCCGAGTTCTTCGCCCACAAGCTCCGCGGCTGGGACCTCATGTGCTGGTGCCCGCTCCCCACCGACGGCGAGCCCGACCACTGCCACGCCGCCGTATTGCTGGAGATCGCGAACGAGGAGCACACGACATGAGGGCCTTCTACCGCGGCTACAACGCCGCCACTGGCCGCCGCGCCAAGCAGGTCCGCCGCCTGCACGTGATGCGCGAGGACGGCCAGTTCGCGGGCAAGCAGGGCCTGTGTGGAGCCCCGGGCTGGGGTGTCACCCACTCCCCGCCCGTCATCCTCGACCCGCTGCCCGCGA
This sequence comes from Streptomyces sp. NPDC059994, assembly GCF_042737755.1. Taxonomy (NCBI): domain Bacteria; kingdom Bacillati; phylum Actinomycetota; class Actinomycetes; order Kitasatosporales; family Streptomycetaceae; genus Streptomyces; species Streptomyces sp. NPDC059994. The sequence continues at coordinate 5,007 of NZ_JBHWUR010000190.1, read as the reverse complement.
CCCCGCCCGCCGGACTCGACTGGTGCCGGGCCTGCATCGGACACGCCGCCGACCTCGTCGGCCAGATCGACCAGGTCGCCAGCACCGTCGCCCGCCTCCAGCCGCCCACCGAAGGCCCCTGCGGGCGCTGCACCCAGACCCGGCCGCTCTTCTCCTTCGAGTGGATGCCCGACGGCGAGATGGAGTTCAAAGAGATCAAGCTGTGCGCCCGCTGCCACAGCCTCTCCGCCATCGAAGACGAAGACGGCCGCCTCGACTCGGGGCCGCTGCTCGACCGGATCGGAGCCACACGATGACCCGCCACCTCACCGTCGCCGAACGGCTCGCTACGGCCGAGAAGGATGTTCTCCTCGCCGAAATCGCCGACCAGTCCGAGTGGTCCCTGTTCGTCGTCCAGCAGGCCGTCCTCACCTTCGGCAGCCAGCACGACGAGTTCTCCTGCAACGACCTGCGCGACGTCCTGCCGGAACTCGGCCAGGGCTTCCTCGGCTCCGCCATCAACGGACTCCGCCGCGGCGGCGTGATCGAGCACACCGGCAACTACGTCCCGTCCACCAGCGCCAAGACCCACGCCCACGTGATCGCCGTCTGGCGGCTGAGTGTCCGTGGCCTCGTCATCGCCGAACAGCGACGACAGGCAGCACAAGGGAGGGCGGCGTGACCCCTCCGCTGATCCTCATCGTCTCCGGCGCGCGCAACCATCCCGATCCGAAGCTCGCCAGCCAGACCCTGTCGCACTTCGTCCTCTACGAGATCGACCGCGACCGGCCCGTCATCGTCCGCCACGGCGACTGCCCCGGCGAGATGTCCGTCGACCAGACCATCAGCCGGTGGATCCAGGCTTGCGGGCAGTGGGCTGGTGTCACCGGCGAGCCGTACCCGGCCGACTGGGACCACTGTGCCCCCAACTGCCCGCGCACCCCCGGGCACCGGCGGGTCAAGAAGCCGGGTGACGTCCACCACCCGGGCCTCCTGGCCGACTACTGCCCCGGCGCCGGACCCCGCCGCAACGCCGCCATGGTCAGCAAGATGCCGCGCGCCCACTACGCGCTCGTCTTCCCCGACCCCACCGGCCCCTCCTACGGCACCCACAACTGCGCACGCCTCGCACGGAACGCCGGAATCAACGTCCGGGAGGTCCGGCCATGAGCATCCGCGCCTTCAGCTTCGGCGGCGGCCAGCAATCCATGGCTTGCCTCGTCCTCGCCGCCCAAGGCCAGATCGACTTCCCGCTGTTCCTGTTCGCCAACGTCGGCGACGACTCGGAACTCCCCACCACCCTGCGCTACATCGAAGAGCACGCCAAGCCCTACGCCGCCAAGCACAGCATCGAACTCGTCGAGCTGCGCCGCATCATGCAGCGCGGCCCCGACAAGGGGCGCGAGCGCACTCTGCTCGGTGAGCTGGAGATGCCCGGCTCAAAGAGCGTGCGTATCCCCGTGCGCATGGCCAACGGGGCGCCCGGTAACCGGGACTGCACCAACCAGTGGAAGATCCGCCTCATAGCCGCCGAGACGAAGCGGCGCGGCGCTAGCGTCGAGCGGCCTGCCGATGTCGGGATCGGGATCAGCGTTGATGAGATCGGCCGCGCCAAGTCCTCCACCATCCCGCATCAGCGCACTGTGCACCCGCTGCTCGATATCGGGCTACGTCGCACGGACTGCCAGCGCATCATCCGCGACGCCGGACTGCCTGTCCCGCCCAAGAGCGCCTGCTGGTTCTGCCCCATGAAGCGGCCGGAGGACTGGCAGAACCTGCGCCGCGAGCATCCGGATCTATTCGCCAAGTCCTGCCAGCTCGAAGCGCAGCTCATCGAGCGCCGGGCCGGACTCGGCAAGGACCCGGTGTACCTGACCCGTTTCGCGCGCCCGCTGGCCGAGGCCATCCCGGACGGCGTCGACCTCCTCCCCATGTTCGACGAGGCCGACGGCGCCTGCGACTCCGGGTGGTGCATGACATGAGCGCCCGCAGCAGCCTGATCCTCGCCGCCCAGGCCCTCGCCGTCCTGCTGTGGCTGACCGTGCTGGCCGCGGTCGTCGCGCTCGCCTGGTGCGCCGTCGACCACATCCTCACCCGACGTCGGCGACGCGCCGCCACCGACCGCGAGATCGCCCGCCGCTACCGGCCCGACCACCTCGACCTCCACTCCCGCGAGGAAGGACGCCAGCCGTGACGAACCTCGACGCGATCTTCCTCGCCGCCGACGCCCTCAACACCAACGCCAGCGTCGTCGACCGCGGCATCGACGCACTCCTCCTCTACGGGCCCGGCGCCATCGTCACCATCGGCGCCTGGGCCGCCTACCGGGCCCTCAGCCGCGCCGCCGGACGGATCTACGACCAGGCCACCCAGAGCCACATCCCCGCCGCACCCGACAACACCGCAGGCGTCGACACCGACCTGCTCAACGCCTGCCTCCGCATCGACAACCAGCCGGACAGCCGGAAGGAGACGCCGTGACTACTGCAGTCCGCGAAGCCCCCCACCACCGCAACCTCACCTGCTACACCGACTACCGCTGCCGGCGCTCCGGCTGCGTGCGGCGATACCTGGACTGGGACCGCGACCGCATCGCCCGGCATGCAGACGGCAGCTGGGACAACCTCGTCGACGCGGCACCCGTCCGCCAGCATCTCCTCGCCCTCGAAGCAGCCGGCGTCCTCCCCAACCGGATCGCCAAAGCCACCGGCATCCCACTCCAGACCATCCGCGACTTCACCAGCCCACGAACGCGCGGACGCCGATACCGCACCTCGCCCGAAAGGGCCGCGAAGATCCTCGCCATCACCGCCGACGACACGACCCCGCTCTACGTCGACCCGACCGGCACACACCGCCGCATCCAAGCCCTCGTCGCCGCAGGCTGGCCCCTGATCTACATCGACCGGCGGCTCGGCTACAAGCGCGAACGCATGCGGAAGATCCTCGCCGAGAAGACCGTCCTCGGCACCACTGAGGAGCTCATCGCCACCACCTACGAGCAGCTCAGCCGCCGCAAGCCGGAATGCAACGGCGTTTCCAAGCAGTACGCCCGGCAGGCACGGAAGCGCGCCGCAGCCAACCGCTGGCCCACCCCCAAGTACTGGGACCAGTACCCGGACGGCATCGACGACCCCCACTTCGAGCCCATGTACGGGCGCACCCGCGGCGAACTCCTCGCAGCCGACGGCCGCGAACTCCTCGCCCACGGCGTCCACGTCGACCAAGCCGCCAAACGGCTTGGCGTCACCCGCCAGCACCTCCAACAGGCACTGGTCCGCCACCCCCAGCCCGAAACGGAGCTCGCCGTATGAGCCGCGACTGGCGTGACAACGCCGCCTGCCGACACGAAGACCCCGAGTCGTTCTTCCCGAGGGGCTCCGAAGGTCCCTGGGCGCTGGTCATCGAGGAAGCCAAAGCCGTCTGCCGGCGCTGCCCCGCAGTCAGTGACTGCCTCCAGTTCGCCCTCGACGAGAACATCCCGTCCGGCATCTACGGCGGCCTCACCGACACCGAACGCGTCGGCCTGCGCCGCTCCGTCCGCCGCGGCCACACCGCACCCGCTGCCGTAGGGGCGAAAGCCGACCAGGCCCGCCAGCCCCAGCGGGAACGCACCCTGCAAACCCTCTTCGACGACAACACCGTCGCCCTGTACGGCGGCCACCTCGCCTGGACCGGCCCCAGCGAAATCACCTTCAACGCCCACCGCTACAAGCCGCGGCGGCTGGCCTTCACCGTCAGCCGCGGACACGAACCCGCCGGCCGGGTCGCAACGAACTGCGGACGCGACTGCGTCCTGCCCGCTCACCTCACCGACGAGACTGAACGGGCAGCGAGCGCCATCAGCGACGACGGCAGCAGCGCGGTCGCCGCATGAGCTTCTGCGCCTTCCTCATCTGCGACGCCACCACCCCCGACGGCCACCGCTGCACTACCGAACACAGCCCGGCCCGAGCCCGAACTGCCCTCACGGTCCGGCGACGGCTCAAGAAGCAGGGCTGGCGGCGCAGTCGCGACGGACGGGATATCTGCCGCAACTGCTGGGACGCCGGACACCGCTAGCCGCACACGACACAGCCCCGCCGAAAGACGGGGCCGGGAGAGAAGGAAGGGAGGGGGGAGGGGATGTCAGTCGGTGGCGCGTTGTTCTGCGGCGAGTCGGCGCTTGTGCGCGGCGATCTCGCGGTTGATGTAGACGCGCAGGTCGGCAGCGCGCGACAGGCCCTTGGCGGCGCACACCTCGCCGTAGGCGTCCCACGTCTCCTTCTCGACGCGGACCACGCGGCCGGTCGTTCCCTTCGTCGTCATGTGGCCAGCGTAGCTGACCGTGCATTCGACGGGCACCCAGTGGTGCCCGACAGGAAGCAAGGTGCCCATCGCTTTGATGGGCACCCGGGGGTAGGGTGGACCTGCATCCAGGGCCCCAGCCGGGCCCTGCTGAAGCCTCCATGAGGGCTGTCCGAGAACCGCCAGCAGCCAGTTGCGACACCCCTCTCCGAGAAGAGACAGAAGTGAGCAAAGAGGCCATGGATTGGGCACTGGAGTTCGCTCCACCGATGCCCGCCCAGCTGATCGCCACGCTGAGCGGACTCGCCCGGCATGCCGACAAGCAGGGGCGAGGCGCCTACCCCTCCGTTGCTCGCCTGGCCGCCTACACCTGCAAGTCCGAGCGGTCCGTCCAGCGCGACCTGAAGGACTTGCGCAGCCTCGGAATGATCCGCCTCGGCGACCAGTCGAAGGCTGTCCACCTACCAGAAGGGAAGCGCCCCGAGGTCTACGACCTGGCCGTGGAGCGCGCCGTTCCAGGGGGCCGCGCAGGCGCCGATGAGGTGACGCGGACGTCACGGGTGACGCTGGCGTCATCCCGTCAACGAGGCGGAAAGAAGAAGCCCAGCTCAGACACGGTGAAGTCCGAATTGACCGGTGACGTGGACGTCACCCCTGACGTGGACGTCACCGGTGACGTCCACGTCGCGGATGGGGTGTCGGCCACGGCGCGGGGGGGGCGTCGTGGGAGGAACCCAAAAC
>NZ_JBHWUR010000189.1:0-7235 GCF_042737755.1 Streptomyces sp. NPDC059994 | reverse complement strand
ACATCTTCCGTCACTCCCGATGCAGCCCCAATCGAATGACGTCAATTGCTCAAGCCGTGCTCACCCTGGAGCGCCAACGCTGAAAACGCTCACTGCGACGTCGTGCTTCGGCCTGATGGCGGAGCTGGGACGTACGAGTACGTGTCCGTTGGCGACGGCGTGCGCGTGGTCGCTGTCGACGAGGAACATCAAGTCATCCTGGTCGAGGATGACTTCTATCTTCAACGGCGTCGCGTGCTGCACCTGCCGGGCGGTGGAACCGACGGCCAGGCCCCCACGACGCTGCGGTACGGGAGTTGGAGGAGGAGACGGGGCTGGTGGCTGACGTCATGCGTGCCCTGGGCGTGATCGACCCGCTCCCGGCCATCACGCCGCGCGTACGTACCTGTTTCTGGCCACCGGGCTGACGCCGGGGGCCATGCAGCGGGACGCCACTGAGGCCGGCATGACGGTGGAGTGGAGGCCGCTGTCGGCAGCGCTTGGTGCCGTCGAGAATGGTGAGGTCACGGAGGCGGGCAGTGTGGTGGCGCTGCTCCTGGCCGAGCGCGTGCTTCGCTCTACGCCACCCGCCACGCTGAGGCCGTGACATCGCGACCGCAGAACTTGGCTAGTTCTGCCTGGAGCTGCGCGATGCTCGCGGTCGCCCGCTCGTGCGCGGCCTGGCCCTCGGCGAACCGTGGCCAGGCGCGCACGATGTCTGCGGATACCCACTGGCGGGACATCTCGCTTCGGCTGTCGCGGGCGTCCTCGGCAAGGGCGAACGTGTCGTTGCAGTGGGTGATCCACGAGGGCCGGAGCACCAGCAGGCCGGATGCCGCGGACAGCGCGGCGGTGGTCGTCGCCACCACGGGCCGGTCGGGAGCCAGGCCGTGTACCAGCGTTGTCAGCGCTTCATGGACCCCTTCGCTGTCGTACACCGCCTCGCCGACCAGCGAATCCCGGTCGTCCCGGGGAGCGTCCGCGACGGTGGGGGCGAACGGTGCGCGGGTCGCAATGGCCACCTGAGCCTTCCAGGCCCGGTCGCCCTCCTGACGGGTGCTCTGGGGCTTGAACCAGCCGGGCATGACGCCTTCCCCCCCCTCATCGACACATGTTCCACGCACTGAATGTCTATCTGACGGCTTGCCCCGCCCACAATGAGGGGGCTGGTGGAGGAAGTCCGCGTGTATCGCCTCGCCGGCTTACGCGTCGAAGCTCAGGCACACGAACAGGATGCCCAGGAGCGTGAAGGCGCCTGTGATGAGGATGCCGAAGAGGTGGCCGAACAGGGGCGACCAGGCGCCGCCGCGGCCCATGACCGTGGCGGACCGCGCGGGGTTGCCCGGCCGGTACCGTACGGTGACCGACTGCCCCTGCTCCATGAACAGGGCATCTTCTTCGAACTCGACGTACTGTCCGTCGACCGTGGTGAAGCCGTGAACGTGGCGCCAGGTGCTGCCGCCGTCGCTGCCTTCGGTCCAGTACCGGCGTACGCAGCGGCCCTCGACGGCGTTGCCGCTGATCACCGAATGGAGTCGGCCGGTGAGTTGCCAGGTGAGGCAGCCGCAGAACGATCCGAAGGTGGCCAGGATCGTCAGGCCCGCCCAGAGCATGGTCGTTTCGCCGGTCACCGGTGTCGCCCTGGTGCCGGGGCCGTCGACGTTGAGGGCGGCGTGGGCGCTTGGGCGTGAGTGGTGAGGTGAGACTGCCGGGGCGGCGCGGCGGACGGTCTTGGCGCGAGGCTGTTCGCCAGCTCGAAGCTCAGGTCCTGCAGCACACCGGCCGAGGCGTGGGCTGAGAAGTGGAGGGTCCAGGTGGGCTGGTGGACGGTGTTGCCGCCCCAGGCCGGCCAGGCGGGTAGCGGGTCGTCGTGTCTCCCGGCGGCGAAGGCGTCGAACTGGACGCCGGCGGCGTCCTCGCCCGGCGCACACCCCCGGATCCCGCATCCACGGGGACACCGGTGCCCTAACAGCCTTTGCTTTACCAGGGGTTCAGAGCCTCGACCGCGGGGCGCGCATGGCTGACTTTGCCGGCCGCGCCTTCAGTGGGCGGCACACAGCAGACAGTCACGAAGGCCAGGGCCAGTGACTGAGCCACATCCCCGGGGCCTTCCCCACGCAGGCAGCGGGTGGGGCACCCGATCGGCGCGACTCTCAGCGACACCGTCCACTGCCGTACCGGTGGTTCCGACCGGCGCCTGCACCCACGTGGCACTCACCGATTTCGCCCCTAATAGGCAATCTGCCATAGGGTTTATATAGAGGGCATTTGGTATGCACTGCGAATCTCCCCCACGCGGGAGGGTTGCCGAAAATCAGACAGATCCGCCCTCCGTGCGCGCCGCCGGACGCGCACATCCACTCCACAGGAACGCCACAGGATTCCCTGGCCCCGCAGGGGACGGCGCGCCCAGGCGCCGCTCCGGAGGCGGGCGCGGTTTCGGCCAGGCGAATCGAACGCCTGTCCTACGCCGTGAGGTTGTGTCTACGGTTGCCCGCATGCACGGAGGGTCCTGACCCGATCTGCCGTGTGAGCAAGCACATCCAGCAGCGGCCGGGGGAACAGCTGTCGCCCTGGGGGCGAGGTGTGCCCTGGGTCGCTCCGGCCTCGGGATGAAAGGCATCTCTGTTGCGTTCCAGATCATCCAACCCTCTCTTACCCAGACCCGGACAGTCGGGGCTGGCTGCCCGGATCATCCTTCTGCTGACCGCTCTCGCGATGGTTGTCGGCCTCGCGGTGCGGCCCGACCTTGCGCGACCTTCGGGCCGGGACGAGATGAGCCTGGTCGGCGATTCCTACGACGGCTACGACACGAAGACCGCTGGGCAGCTGCGCGAAGACCAGTGCGTGGCGGCTGATGCACTGCGCAAGGGCGGACCCAGCATGTACGCCCTGGCGCAGGACGCGATCGGGCTGCCGCCCGATCAGCTGCACCAGAAGGTCTACCGGGACCTCATGTCCGACAAGACCCCCCTGGTCCAGGCACGCAATGCGGACCGGGACAGCACCGATCAGTGGCTGAAGAAGGTCAGCGACCAGGAGCGGGCATGGTCCGGTGCCGTCAGCGGCCTGAGCTACCCGCACCCGCCGCGGAAGGGCACCGACATCTTCGAGCAGGTCGGGCTGCTCCCGTGGCTGTACCAGTCGTACGCGGACGACGTGTGGAACCCGCTCTACGATTCGTCGCCGACCGCCGACGACAAGACAAAGGCCGCCGCGCTCGCGCTCGGCGACCAGCTGTACACCACCGGAGGCACCCCGCAGGAGCAGCAGGCGTGGGCGCTGTGGAAGAAGAACTCCGGGAAGGTCGAGGAAAACCAGTGGTTCGTTCCTCGGGTGTTCGCCGATGACGCCCGGATCTTCCTGTCCTCGGGCGGCTTCCCCACGACGGCGCCGGCCCCGGACAGTCCTGAGTTCCGTATCGCGGTCGAGGACTTGAAGGCCCGCTTCGCCACCTGCTCGTGGCACGACCCGATCGACCCGAACCGGGCTCTGGGCAAGGAGGTGGGGCAGGCGTCGTCCGAGTGGCAGCAGGAGATCGCCTCGCAGGCCACCCAGCGCCAGCAGATCCTCGGCGCGAGCTCCACCGCCACGAAGGCGTTGCAGGACGGGACGTTCGCCCTGGGCAGGCTGCTGGGCCAGTCGTGGGTGGCGGACTACTCCACCCGCTGGCTGGACTACTCCACCGAGGGCGGCCTGGGCTGGATCGGCGACGCCTCCAACGTGATCAAGGTCGTGGCCGCTCCGGGCAAGTGCCTGGACGTCGCGGGCGGGGGGAAGGACAACGGCACTCCCGTCCAGATCTGGACCTGCAACAACGACCCGGCACAGGACTGGCGGCTGTACACCGACGACTCGGGCCTGCACGTGATGAACGTCGGCTCGGGCCGGTGCCTGGACGTCGACCACGCCAACAGCGCCGATGGTACGAAGATCCAGATCTGGGGCTGCAACCAGGCGCCCTCCCAGACATGGGAAGCCGACGTCCGCGCCACCACCAGTCTGAAGAACACGGGTACGGGCAAGTGCCTGGACCTGCACACGTTCACCAACAGTCAGGACGCCTTCCTCTACACCTGCAACGGCACGGACGCGCAGAAATTCAAGGTCTCCCCCAAGGGTCACACCGGTTCCGTGTCCAAGGCCGACGTGGACAAGGCCAAGGCGAACGTCACGAGTGCGCAGGCGGAGGCGAAGAACCAGCTCGGAGTCATCCGGGCCCAGTTGGAGACGGCGAAGAAGGCCGCCACCACGTCCACCACGGCGCAGCAGGCCGCCTACGCGGTCGCCGACCAGAACGGGGCCCCGCGGGGCCGGGGTCTGATCGTCGGACAGCAGAAGGACCAGGTCACCCAGGGCACGGTCGCCGCATTGGAGGCGATGGTCAAGGCAGGGGAGACCGCCGAGGCCGCCACCCGCGCTTCGGCTGCCGACAGCGACACCATCACCCAGCGGGCTCTCGCGCAGGCGGCGCAGGTGCGGGCCGAGTTCCGCAAGGAGGCTGCTGAGACGGCCGAGTTGCAGGCCAAGGCCGCCCGGGATGCGGCCAAACTGCATCGCGACAACGCCAAGGCGGACGCGGAGACCGCGAAGGCGAAGCTGGCCGATGCGGTGAAGGCCGAGGGCGAGGCGAAGACCGCCGCAGCCCAGGCGCACGCCAAACGCCTCGCGGCGGAGGCCGAGGAAGCGACGGCGAAGGCGGAGAAGGAAACGGCCGCGGCCAAGCAGGGCGAAGCCAACCAGCACAAACAGAACGCCCAGGCAGAAGCCGGGAAGGCCAAGGACGCCCAGGGCAAGGCCGAAGCCGCTGAGCAGACCGCCAAGGGCAAGCGCGACGACGCGGTCAAGGCCCGCGACAGGGCCGTGGAACTGCGCAACGACGCCTACAACGCCGAGCAGAAAGCCGACGCCGCCCGCGTCAAGGCCGACGCCAAGGAAGCCTACGCAGCCTCTCTGGATGCCGGTGAGGACGCTGACGCCGCCCGCAAGGCGGCGGATCAGGCCGCTGCCGCAGCCAACGATGCCGCCGCCGCAGCCAAACGCGCCCGCTCCGAGGCCGATGCCGCCAGCCAGGCTGCAGCCGATGCCGACGCGGCAGCCACTAGGGCGGAGGCGGCGGCCAAGCGGGCGCGTGCCGATGCGGATGCCGCGCAGGCGGCGAAGCTCAGGGCCGACGCGGCCGTCAGGACGGCGACCAGTGCTACGGCGGACGCCATCGCGGCTGCCCAGCACGCGGCAACCGAAGCCGCAGCCGCGGTCAAGCAGGCCAACGAGGCCACAGCACAGGCGAAGACCGCCAAGTCCAACGCCGACGCCGCGATGAAGGAGGCGCTCACCGCGCTCGCTGCCGCGGCGAAGGCCGCGGGCTACGCCCACGTCACCGCGCAGGCCGCGGCCGACGCCACGACCGCCGCACGCCAGGTCGCCAAACCGGCCAACGACGCCGTCCAGCTCGGCGGCCCGTACGCGGACACCGACAGCACGGCCTCCCTGGTGGTGCTGACGGGGCAGGCGTCGCGGACGATCGCCGAGCAGCAGCAGGCCGTCGCCCAGGCCCACGCCGACAACGCCAAGAAGGAGGCCGAGGCAGCCAAGGACATCGCCAACCAGGCCCAGGGCGATACGAAGGAGGCGTACGCCCACGCGGCCAACGCGGCCGGCTACGCGGCAGAAGCCCGCAGCTACGCGAAGGAAGCTCTCGGCTATTCGACCGAGGCAGCTGGGTACGCGGCACAGGCCGCCAAGTCCCTGGCCCGCACGGTCGAATACGACCGGCAGGCCACCGAGGACGCGGCAGCCGCCGATAAGGCAGCCGGCCGAGCTGAAGGCTACGCGAAGGAAGCAAGGGAGTCCGCCGACCAAGCTGCCCTCGACGCGGCAGCAGCCCAGGAGGCCGCCAGACAGGCCGAACAGGCCGCCAAGGACGCACAAGCCGCAGCCGACCGCGCCAACACCGCCGCCACCGAGGCGGAACAGGCCGCCAAGGACGCCGCCAAGGCGGCCAAGGACACCCAGGATGCGGCCCAACGGGCCGAGACGAAGGCGAACAACGATCAGATCAAGTCCGGGGCCACTACCGGCATCGGTGACGTCTTCTACGTCGTCGACAGCATTGAAAGTGTCGGCGAACCGGATGATGTCAAGAAGGACAACTGCAACATCATCTTCCACACCGGCGACTGCACGGTCACCGCGACCGTCCACTTCAATGCCGTCGTCGACCTCTACCTGTGCACCGCTGAGGACATGGCCCCGTACGGGTGCCCCGCAGCGGACACGCTCTACCTCGGCCGCCAGACGCTCCCCAACCTGAGCGACACGGTCACCCACACCCTCACGATGACCCAGTTCAACTCGGGCATCAACCCCGTAAAGATCCTTCTCGGCGACTTCATCGCCTGCGCCCAGAAGATCGCCCCGGGCGGGGCAAGCGGAAGCTGGGCCGGATGCGCCTGGGCCGCGAGCTGGTTCGTCGGAGGCAAGGCACTCCAAGCGATCGCCGACGGTCTCCACTCTTTCAACGCCTCCCTCAAGACAGGCATCGGCTTCACCGACGCGTGGAAGGGCCTCCGCACCCTCGGCCTGTCCGACGAGGTGATCGCGGGCATCGGAACCAAGGTGGCCAGGGCGCTCTCCGATGCGTGCAAGACACCTGGCACTGCGTCATTGGCCCGAGCCGCATCGGCCACTCTGCGCTGCTGGGTCGAAAAGGGAGGACCCGGAATATGGAAATGGGTCAAGGAAGGAGGAAAGAAACAGAGGGCCATCGACTACGAGGTACAGATCACGGGCGTACCCAACGGCTTCGGGTACGTGATCGAGAACACGCCGAACCCCGCGGGGTTCGTGAAGTTCGACGGCTACAAGAACGGTGTCCTGCTCGACCCCAAAGGTCCCGGTTATGCGAACTTCGTCGAAAACGGAGAGTTCGTCAAGAAACCATGGCTCGACATGCCCAAGGACCTGGTGGAACAAGCGGGGCGCCAGCGGGATGCGCTGAAGGCCGCAGGTGTGACCATGCCGATCCGCTGGGACGTTGCCGAGAATGAGGCATACGTCGCGATGAAGAAGCTGTTCGCCGACGAGAACGTCACCTGGATCACCCTCGTCCACACGCCACCCGCAGGCTGAGAAGGGCTAGGGTCCGGCCCCCCGCCCGCCGGGCGGGGGGCGGGCCCACCGGGTGGCCGGGGGCTGATAAACATCAACCAGCCCCCCAGACAATAACCAAGCGCGGGTTGCGGGTGGGGGGGGGT
>NZ_JBHWUR010000188.1:0-7270 GCF_042737755.1 Streptomyces sp. NPDC059994 | reverse complement strand
AGGCCCCGCTCGGGGTCCGGGGGCGAAGCCCCCGGGAACCTCCCCCACCCCCGGAGCGTTTCGGGAAGGGGCGGGCAGGGGAGCCCGCCCGCCGCAGGCACCCCACCCCGCGCATGCCCGGATGCCGAGCCACCCGTCCCGCCATCCGGACACCCCGTCCAGATCCTGGAGCCGGGGCGTACGCTCGAAGCAGCCCGATCTGGCTATTCAGGATGCTGAGGAGCGACCGCAATGCCCGAGCTGAGGTCCCGCACCGTCACCCACGGCCGCAACATGGCCGGCGCCCGCGCCCTGATGCGCGCCTCGGGCGTAGCCGGCGCGGACATCGGCAAGCCGATCATCGCGGTGGCGAACAGCTTCACCGAGTTCGTGCCCGGCCACACCCACCTCGCCCCCGTCGGCCGCATCGTCTCCGACGCGATCCTGGCCGCCGGCGCCGTCCCCCGCGAGTTCAACACCATCGCGGTCGACGACGGCATCGCGATGGGCCACGGCGGCATGCTCTACAGCCTCCCCTCCCGCGACCTGATCGCGGACAGCGTGGAGTACATGGTCGAGGCCCACTGTGCCGACGCCCTGATCTGCATCTCCAACTGCGACAAGATCACCCCGGGCATGCTGATGGCCGCGATGCGCCTCAACATCCCCGCCGTCTTCGTCTCCGGCGGCCCGATGGAGGCCGGCCAGGCCACCCTCGTCGACGGCACCGTCCGCAAGCTCGACCTGATCAACGCGATCAGCGACGCGGTCAACGAGAACGTCTCCGACGAGGACATCCTCCGTATCGAGGAGAACGCCTGCCCCACCTGCGGCAGCTGTTCCGGCATGTTCACCGCCAACTCGATGAACTGCCTGACCGAGGCCATCGGCCTGAGCCTGCCCGGCAACGGCTCGGTCCTCGCCACCCACACCGCCCGCCGCGCGCTGTACGAGAACGCGGCCCGTACGGTCGTCGACATCACCAAGCGGTACTACGAGGACGACGACGCCTCCGTCCTCCCGCGCAGCATCGCCACGCGCGCGGCGTTCGAGAACGCCATGGCCCTCGACATCGCCATGGGCGGCTCCACCAACACGATCCTGCACCTGCTCGCCGCCGCCCAGGAGGCCGAGCTCGACTACGGCCTCCCGGACATGGACGCGATCTCGCGCCGCGTCCCGTGCCTGGCCAAGGTCGCGCCCAACGTCGCGCCCTCGACCACGTACTACATGGAGGACGTGCACCGCGCGGGCGGCATCCCCGCCATCCTCGGCGAGCTCTACCGCGCGGGTCTGCTCAACGAGGACGTCCACGCCGTCCACTCCCGCTCGATCAAGGAGTGGCTCGACGCGTGGGACGTGCGCGGCGGCTCCGCGACGCCCGAGTCCGTCGAGCTGTGGCACGCGGCCCCCGGCTGCGAGCGCTCGGCGACCGCGTTCTCCCAGTCCAAGCGCTGGGAGACGCTGGACACGGACGCGGCCAACGGCTGCATCCGCGACGCCGCCCACGCGTACTCGCAGGACGGCGGCCTGGCCGTCCTCAAGGGCAACCTCGCCGAGGACGGCTGCGTCGTGAAGACGGCCGGTGTCGACGAGTCCATCTGGACGTTCGAGGGCCCGGCGGTCGTCTGCGAGTCGCAGGACGAGGCCGTCGACAAGATCCTCCGCAAGGAGATCAAGGAGGGCGACGTCGTCGTCATCCGCTACGAGGGCCCCAAGGGCGGCCCCGGTATGCAGGAGATGCTCTACCCGACGTCGTTCCTCAAGGGCCGCGGCCTCGGCAAGTCCTGCGCGCTGATCACGGACGGCCGCTTCTCCGGCGGCACTTCGGGCCTCTCCATCGGCCACGCCTCGCCCGAGGCGGCGTCCGGCGGCACGATCGCCCTGGTCGAGGACGGCGACCGCATCCGCATCGACATCCCCAACCGTACGATCGAACTCCTCGTCCCCGAGCCCGAACTGACGACTCGTCGGGAGGCCCTGGGCGGCGTGTACGCCCCGAAGTCCCGCGAACGCAAGGTCTCGGCAGCCCTTCGGGCGTACGCCGCGATGGCCACGAGCGCGGACAAGGGCGCGGTGCGGGACGTGTCGAAGCTGGGCTGACGCCGGCCGAGGGTGAAGGGGTGCGCAGCACCCTTCACCCTCCTGCCAGCGCCCCCGCGTCCACCCCGAACACCGCCCCGTCCGGCGCACTCCCGAACACCCGCCCCCCACCCAGCACCGGCGCCCCCAGACTCGCCGTGAACGTGTCGCGCCCCGACGCCATCCGCGGACCGGTCTGCCCGACCAGCACACCCCGCCCCGCGTCCACGGCCAGCAGCCGCCCGTCCGAAGCCGTCACGTACACCCGGCCGGCGCCCGCGACCGGCCGCGAGGCGCGGGCCGCGCCGGTCTCCAGCCGCCAGAGCTGGGCGCCGCGCCCCGCGTCCACCGCGAGCAGCGACCCGCCCGCCCCGAACACGTACACAATGTCGCCGTCGATCGTCGCCTGAGCCTGGTCGACGGGGGCGGGCAGCGGCGTACGGCGTACGGCACGGGTCGCGGTGTCCAGGCGTACGACCGCCGTCGTGAAGCTGTCGGCGTCCGCCGCGAGCAGGGCGAGCGCCCCGCCCGCCACCCCGACGGGCCCCAGAGAGCCCGGCAGCCGCTTGGTCCAGAGCACCTTGCCGGTGTCCGGCGCGACGGCGGTGACCAGTGAGGTCGCCGCGTCCTCGGCCACCGACACGGCGTACAGCGCGGTACCGCCGGGCGCCGCCATCCACTGCGCCGTCGCGGCGGCGGGCCGCCCGTGCCAGCGCTCCTTGCCGGTCGCGCTGTCGAGGCAGCGCACCTCGCCGTTGTCGGCGGTGAACACGACGGACGTCTCGCCGAAGGCGAGCGCGGCGTGCGCCGGGACCGGGCGGGTCCAGCGCGTGGCGCCGGTCGCCGGGTCGAGCGCCTCAAGACGGCCCGAGTCCGGCGGCGCCACGAGGACGAGCCCGCCGGAGACCCGGGGCTGCCCGTCGTCGGCCACCCGCCCGGTCGCGCCCTTGGCCTTCACCGACCACAGGACGCGGCCGTTCGCCGGATCGAGCCGGGCCGCGGTGACGCCGGGTGCGGCGCAGTACAGGGCCCCGCCCGCCCCGGCGAGGGAGCAGGCGGGCGTGCGGTTGCCGCCCCCGCCGCCCGCGAGCGGCACGGCCCAGGGAGTGAACGCGGCGGCCCGGCGGGCCTCTTGACCGGTCGGACCGGTCGCCCGGGGGCCGTTGTCGTCCCCGCCCGCAGCCATCCGTACACCCACCACCCCACCCGCGACCACAGCCGCCAGGGCGGCACCGGCGGCGGCCCACCGCAGCGGCCGGCGGGCCCGCCGGGGAGTCGCGGACGGCTTGGCGGCGGCCCGCTTGTGCGTGGGCACATCGGAGGAACCGTCCTCCTCCCCGCCCGGCCAGGGCCGCCCCGGTACCTTCTCGACCGGGTTGCGGAACCGCTGGGTCGGGATGAAGGCCTCGGTCCCGTACGCCGCCGAGCGCAGCTCCGCCATCAACTCGTCCGGCGTGGGCCGGTCCTCGGGCTTCTTGGCGAGACAGCTCCGCAGCAGCGGTACGAGATCGTCCGGGACGCCGGTCAGATCGGGCTCGTTGTGCACCACCTGATACGCCACGATGTAGTGGCTCTCGGAGTCGAACGGCCCGTTCCCGGTCGCCGCGTGCACCAGGACCGCGCCCATCGCGAAGACGTCGGCGGCGGGCCCGACCTCGCGCGGCGACTGGAACTGCTCCGGCGCCATGAACGGCGGGGTGCCGATGAGCTTGCCGGTCTCGGTACGCAGATCGCTGTCGTACGGGCGCGAGATGCCGAAGTCGATGACCTTGGGCCCGTCGGCGGCGAGCAGGACGTTGCTGGGCTTGAGGTCGCGGTGTACGACCCCGGCGCGGTGGATGTCGCGCAGGGCCTCGGCGAGCCCGGCGCCGAGCCGCCGTATCTGGGAGGGGTCGAGCGGCCCGTTCCGCTTCACTTCCTCGGCGAGGGTGGGCCCGGGGATGTAGAGGGTGGCCATCCAGGGCCGCGCGGCCGTCGGGTCGGCATCGACGACGGACGCGGTGAAAGCCCCGCTCACCCGCCGCGCGGCCGACACCTCCTGCCGGAACCGCGCCCTGAACTCGGGGTCCTTGGCGTGCTGGGCGTGGACGACCTTGACGGCCAGGCGCAGGCCGGAGGCGGACGCGGCCAGATGGACCACGCCCATGCCGCCGGTGCCGAGCGTCGACTCCAGCAGGTACTGCCCGGCGTACTCCGGATGCTCTGCTTCTGGGCCCGGCCCCGTGCTGCGCAGCGGCGGCATCGCCCACCCCCGTGTGTTCGTCCCCGAGCGCGACGCTCGGAGCCTAGTCGATGATGCGTGCGAGACCCGAGGGGCTTGCTAGCCTGCGGGTCGCGTACGCGGCGTACGCACAGTGACGGTGATGGGGGAGGTCCGAGATGACTGCGGAAGAGCTCGCGGGCATGGAGGCCGAGGCGACGACGAAGCGGTACCCGGTGGCGCCCGGCGTCCGGGTGAACGTCCGCAGCGGCCCCGGCACGGGATACCCGGTGGTCAAGGTGCTGCCCGCCGGGGTGAGCGTCCCGATCAACTGCCAGTGCCCCGGAACGACGGTCTCCGGCCCGTACGGGACGACGGACATCTGGGACAACATCGCCAACGGGCAGTACGTGTCGGACGCGTACGTGAAGACGGGCAGCGACGGTTACGTGGCGGTCCGCTGCGGCTGAAGCCGCTGCTCGCGGCCGGGGGGTAACGCCGGGGGATAATCAAGCCCATGAGCGACCAGAACGGCAAGGGCGGGGGCGGCCCCGAGCCCGAGCCCATCCGTTTCTTCGGCACGACGTGGGTCGGCCACGACAACGGCTACGGCCTGCGCCGCGCCGGGGTGGCGATCGGCGCCCTGGCCGTGGCGGTGGCGGCGTGCTTCGTGCTGCGTTTCGCGTACGAAGGGCTCCAGATCGCCGACACCGGCAGCTTCGTGACCGTCCTGGTCGTGGTGATGTTCGCGGTGTGCAGCGCGATGGCGTTCCGCAAGACCTGGGAGGGCTTCGGCGCGCGCCCCACGGACCCCGAGCGGGAACGCTCCCTCCAGGGCCTGAAGGCGATCGGCTTCGTCGGCTCCCTCCTGGCGTACGCCTTCCGGGCCCTGCGGGAAGCCCCCGGCGAATCCCTCCACCGCAAGGAGTACGAGGAGGCCCTGACGCGCTACGAACGCCGCAAGGGGAACCCGGCGAGCCGGAAGCGACCGAAGCGGAAGTAGTTGCCCGGGGGCTTCCGCCCCCCAGACCCCGTGCTCCTTGGGCGACGTACGGAATACGGAACACGGAACACGGTCGCGGCCCCCCGTACCGCTCCTCGGACACCCCACCCCCCACACCCCGCACGGTGCGAGGATGACGACGTCAGACCCCGCACCACCCGGAGGGTGACCGCATGACCCACACCGTCGCAGTCCTCGGCACCGGCAAGATCGGCGAAGCCCTCCTGAGCGGGATGATCCGCGCCGGCTGGAACCCCGCGAACCTCCTGGTCACCGCCCGCCGCCCGGAACGCGCCGAGGAACTCCGCACCCGTTACGGCGTCGAGTCCGTCACCAACGCCGACGCCGCCAAGCGCGCGGACACCCTGATCCTCACCGTGAAGCCCCAGGACATGGGCCGCCTCCTCGACGAGCTCACCCCGCACGTCACCCCCGACCGCCTGGTCATCAGCGCCGCCGCCGGCATCCCCACCGCGTTCATCGAGGAACGGCTCGCGCCGAACACCCCGGTCGTCCGCGTCATGCCGAACACTCCCGTGCTCGTCGACGAGGGCATGTCCGTCATCAGCGCCGGCAGCCACGCGACCCCGATCCACCTCGCCCACACCGAGGAGATCTTCGGCGGCGTCGGCAAGACCCTGCGCGTCCCCGAGTCCCAGCAGGACGCGGCCACCGCACTCTCCGGCTCGGGCCCGGCGTACTTCTACTACCTGGTCGAGGCGATGACCGACGCCGGCATCCTGCTCGGCCTGCCGCGCGCCCAGGCCCACGACCTGATCGTGCAGGCGGCCATCGGCGCCGCCGTGATGCTCCGCGACAGCGGCGAACACCCGGTCAAGCTCCGTGAGGCGGTCACCTCCCCGGCGGGCACCACGATCAGCGCGATCCGCGAGCTGGAGAACCACGGCGTACGGGCCGCCCTGATCGCCGCCCTGGAAGCAGCCCGCGACCGCAGCCGGGAGCTGGCCTCGGGCAACGGCTGAGCCGCTCCCTCCTTCCTACTCGTCTCCTTCTCTCCACCAGTCCCTCTCCACCAGTCCCTCTCTGCCAGTCCCGCCGCCACCGCACGGAAGCGACGGCGGCGCCCCGCCCACCAGCAGGAGACGCCCCCACCAACCAGCGCGGCGGCCCCGACGGGCGCCCGTTCGGCCGCCTCACGGGCGGCCCGCAGGGGATCACCGGCAGATGCGACAGCGTCCGCGCCCACCACGCGATACGTGCTCCCCACTCCGTACGGGCCCGTCTCACCCCGCGCCGCCGCGTTCCGGGCGGGCGGCGCCCGTACGGAGTGAAGCTGCTCCGCGTACCGACACGAGTCGCGGAGCAGCCGTTCCAGCCGATCCGCCTCGGCCCGTGACACCTCGTCCCCGCACCGCCGCAGCCGGTTGATCCGCCGCGCGTCTCACGGTTGACGGCATCGACCACGCGCGCGCATGTGCGCGACCCGCTCGTCGCCGTCGACGGCGTACGCGGTCAAGGCCCCGACCACGCTCGCGGCGCTCAGGGCGGCGGTTACCCCGACAACTCCGGCGACCCGGACAAGACTCCTCATACAGCCCAAACCAGGCGCGCACCCACCCGCCCCAGACCGGCCGTCCTGCCGTCCCTCCCTCGGCCGAAAGAACCAGCCAGACGCCCTCCGAGCCGGGGTTGACACGCACTTGGCCCGTACGTAGTGTTCTCCGAGTTGTCCGACGTGAGCGCCGACTCCGGTCGGTCCCCGGACAGCCATTCCGCACCAACCACTTGATCCGAACAGCGGTCACCGCCGTTTCGTTTTTCGTGCGCTTTTGCGAAATGAGGAATCCGCGTTCGATAAGGACGCAGCCCCGATTGGATCGGGGGCCAGGATTCCGCTAAAGTCTCACTCGTCGGAACGGCCCAACGGCCGGGAAGACAAACCGACTTGACCCGGGAGACCGGAAAGCAGGCCCGAAAGGATCTGATAGAGTCGGAACCGCCGGAAAGCCGAAAGGCCGGAAAGCGAGTCCCGCTGACTGGGAATC
>NZ_JBHWUR010000187.1:0-7676 GCF_042737755.1 Streptomyces sp. NPDC059994 | reverse complement strand
GGCCCACCCGTCCTCCTTCGTCAGGACCCCAGGATCGTGGTGAGGAACTCCCCCGTCCACGCCAGCAGTTCGCGGCCCACCACCGGCTTGCCGCCGATCTTGCCCGCCGTCGGGCGCGGCACCAGGATCTGGTGCGTGGGCGCCTTGATGACCGTACGCGGATACAGCCGCTTCAGACGCAGCTCCTGGGACTCGCGCAGCTCCACCGGGGCGAACCGGATGTTGGCGCCCTGGAGCACGATCTCGCCGACCCCGCAGGCCCGCGCCAGCATCCGCAGTCCGGCCACGAGCAGCAGGTTCTCGACCGGCTCGGGCAGCTTGCCGTACCGGTCGGTGAGCTCCTCGCGGACCGCCCTGACGTCGTCCTCGGAGTTGGCCGAGGCGATCGCCCGGTAGGCCTGGAGGCGCAGCCGCTCGCCCGGCGCGTAGTCGTGCGGGACGTGCGCGTCGACCGGCAGCTCGATCTTGACCTCCAGCGGCGGCTCCTCCTCCACCCCGCCCTCGACGGCGGCCCGGTAGTCGGCCACGGCCTCGCCGACCATCCGGATGTACAGGTCGAAGCCGACGCCCGCGATGTGCCCTGACTGCTCGCCGCCGAGCAGATTGCCGGCGCCGCGGATCTCCAGGTCCTTCATCGCCACGTACATGCCCGCGCCCATCTCCGTGTGCTGGGCGATGGTCGCCAGGCGCTCGTGGGCGGTCTCGGTGAGCGGCTTCTCCGGCGGGTAGAGGAAGTACGCGTACCCGCGCTCGCGGCCCCGGCCGACGCGGCCGCGCAGCTGGTGGAGCTGGGAGAGGCCGAAGTTGTCGCCGCGCTCGACGATCAGCGTGTTGGCGTTGGAGATGTCGATGCCGGACTCGACGATCGTGGTCGAGACGAGCACGTCGAACCTCTTCTCCCAGAAGTCGACGACGACCTGCTCCAGCTGGCTCTCGCCCATCTGGCCGTGGGCCGTGGCGATCCGCGCCTCGGGGACGATCTCGCGCAGCCGGGCGGCCGCCCGGTCGATGGACTCGACCCGGTTGTGGATGTAGAAGACCTGGCCCTCGCGCAGCAGTTCGCGGCGGATCGCGGCGCCGATCTGCTTCTCCTCGTACGGCCCCACGAAGGTGAGCACCGGGTGGCGCTCCTCGGGCGGGGTGGTGATCGTGGACATCTCGCGGATGCCGGTGACCGCCATCTCCAACGTACGGGGAATGGGCGTGGCTGACATGGTCAGCACGTCGACGTTGGCGCGGAGCTTCTTCAGCTGCTCCTTGTGCTCGACGCCGAAGCGCTGCTCCTCGTCGACGATGACCAGGCCGAGGTCCTTGAACTTGGTCTCGGCGGAGAAGAGGCGGTGGGTGCCGATGACGAGGTCGACGGCGCCGTCCTTGAGCCCCTCCAGGGTCGCCTTCGCCTCGGTGTCCGACTGGAAGCGGCTCAGCGCCTTCACATTGACCGGGAACTGCCCGTACCGCTCGGAGAACGTGCCGAAGTGCTGCTGGACCAGGAGCGTGGTGGGCACCAGGACCGCCACCTGCTTGCCGTCCTGGACGGCTTTGAAGGCCGCGCGGACCGCGATCTCCGTCTTGCCGTAGCCGACGTCGCCGCAGATCAGCCGGTCCATCGGGACCGTCTTCTCCATGTCCTCCTTGACCTCGGCGATGGTGGAGAGCTGGTCGGGCGTCTCCGCGTACGGGAACGCGTCCTCCAGTTCGCGCTGCCAGGGGGTGTCCGGGCCGAAGGCGTGGCCGGGGGCGGCCATCCGCGCCGAGTACAGCTTGATCAGGTCGGCGGCGATCTCCTTGACCGCCTTCTTGGCCTTCTGCTTGGTCTTGGTCCAGTCGGCGCCGCCGAGCCGGTGCAGCGTCGGGGCCTCGCCGCCGACGTACTTGGTGACCTGCTCCAGCTGGTCGGTGGGGATGTAGAGCCGGTCGCCGGGCTGGCCGCGCTTGGCGGGCGCGTACTCGACGAGCAGATACTCGCGGGTGGCGCCCTGGACGGTCCGCTGGACCATCTCCAGATAGCGGCCGACGCCGTGCTGCTCGTGCACGATGAAGTCGCCGGCCTGGAGGGTGAGCGGGTCGATGGTCTTGCGGCGGCGGGCCGGCATCCGGCCCATGTCCTTGCTGGCCGTGCGCTGCCCGGTCAGATCGGTCTCGGTGAGCACGGCGAGCCGCAGGGCCGGGTCGATGAACCCGTGCTCGACGGCGCCGCAGGCGACATGGACGACCGAGGGACTGATTTCGGCCAGATCCGCGTCGAGTCTCGCGGCGATGCCCTCGCCGCCGAGGACCTCGACGGTCCGGGACGCCGGGCCGTGGGCCTCCGTGACGTACACCGCGCGCCAGCCGTCGGCGAGCCACTGCTTGGTGTCCGCGAGCGCCCGCTGGGTGTCGCCCCGGTAGGTCTCCGGCGCGTGCATGCCCAGCTTCAGCGTTGCACCCGCCGCGTCATCGGCTGATGTCACCGTCAGGTCGCTGTCGTCGGCCGCGAACGGCGAGACCGACCACCACATCATGCCGAGCTCGCGGGCCCGGTCGCGGACGTCCGCGAGGCCCCACAGCGAGGCCGCGCCGACGTCGATCGGGGCGTCCCCGCCGCCGGCCGTCGCCGCCCAGGAGGCCTGGAGGAACTCCTGGCTGGTCGCCACCAGGTCGGTCGCCCGGGTGCGCACCCGCTCGGGGTCGCAGACGACCGCCATCGCGCCCTTGGGCAGCACGTCGAGCAGCAGCTCCATCTCGTCGACCAGGACCGGTGCGAGCGACTCCATGCCCTCGACCGCGATCCCCTCCGCGATCTTGCCGAGCAGCTCGCCCAGCTCCGGGTGCGCCTCGGCCAGCGCGGCGGCCCGGCTCCGCACCTCGTCGGTGAGCAGCAGCTCACGGCAGGGCGGCGCCCACAGACCGTGCTCGGCGACTTCGAGCGACCGCTGGTCCGCGATCTTGAAGTACCGGATCTCCTCGACGTCGTCGCCCCAGAACTCGACCCGGAGCGGGTGCTCCTCGGTCGGCGGGAAGACGTCCAGGATGCCGCCGCGGACCGCGAACTCGCCGCGCTTCTCGACCAGTTCGACCCGGGAGTACGCGGCCGCCGCCAGGCCCTCCACGATCTCGTTCAGATCCGCCGACCGCCCGGTCCGCAGCGCCACGGGCTCCAGCTCCCCGAGCCCCTTGACCTGGGGCTGGAGCACCGAGCGGATCGGCGCGACCACCACACTGACCGGGCCCGCCGCCGGGTCGTCGTCCCGGGGGTGCGCCAGCCTGCGCAGTACGGCGAGGCGGCGGCCCACCGTGTCGCTGCGGGGCGAGAGGCGCTCGTGCGGCAGCGTCTCCCAGGACGGATACTCGGCCACCTCGTCCGGGGGCAGGAGGGAGCGCAGCGCCGCAGCCAGGTCCTCCGCCTCGCGCCCGGTCGCGGTCACCGCGAGCACCGGGCGCCCGGTCTCGCGGGCCAGCGCGGCCACCGCGAAGGGCCGCGCGGCGGGCGGCCCGACCAGGTCGATATGCATCCGGTGGCCGTCGGTGGCGGCCTTCACCGCTTCGGCGAGCGCCGGGTCTCGTACCACCGCGTCCAGCAGACCGTGCAGGCTCATGAAGGGATCCATCCCGGGGAGAGGGCAACGCGAACCACCCGACACGTCGTACGGGCCGGGGGTTCCCAGCGTACGACGTGGGTGTGACAGCCGCGCGGGAAGCAAGCCAAGGGGCGCACGTGGGCCGGATCACCCCTTTGGCGGTACCCCTGAGCAAAGGGTGAGCCTTTGCAAATCTTGTGGAACCCCATAGGCTCGCCCGGACGTGCCGAACGCCTGGCAAGACGGCGGCGTCGCGGCGACCACGCCTTGAAATCAGTGCCCGAGGGGAACCCGCTCGACATGCCCGACCAGGCGCGGACAGCGCTCCTTCAGCCCGAGCCGGTGCTCAGCGGCACCGGCGCCGCGCAGCGGACCGGCCCCGCGGTCGAGGGGAGCCGGCCGAGCCGTATCTACGCGCTCGACGGTCTGCGCCTCCTCGCGGCCCTCATGGTCGTCATGTTCCACTACATGGCACTCACCGGACGATGGCCGGAATCCGACTCCCGGGCCAGATTTCCGGCCACGTACCCGATCGCCGCCTACGGCTGGCTCGGCGTCCAGCTCTTCTTCCTCATCAGCGGCTTCGTGATCTGCATGAGCAGCTGGGGCAAACCGCTCCAGTCGTTCTTCGTCTCGCGGGTGGTGCGGCTCTACCCCGCGTACTGGTTCGCGGTCATCGCCACCACGGTGGTCGTGACGGCCGTCCCGAACGGGCTGAGGGCGCAGGCGTTCTCCGACGTCCTCACCAATCTCACGATGTTCCAGGAGCCGATGGGCGTCGAGAGCGTCGACAGCGTCTACTGGACCCTCTTTGCCGAACTGCGGTTCTATTTGCTGTTCGCAGTGG
Source organism: Streptomyces sp. NPDC059994 (assembly GCF_042737755.1). Lineage (NCBI taxonomy): Bacteria > Bacillati > Actinomycetota > Actinomycetes > Kitasatosporales > Streptomycetaceae > Streptomyces > Streptomyces sp. NPDC059994. The sequence goes on along the minus strand of NZ_JBHWUR010000187.1, from coordinate 3,269 downwards.
TGGCCTGGCGGGGGCTGACCTACCGCCGTGTCCTCTTCTTCTGCTGCGCCTGGGCGGTGGCCAGCGCGCTCGCCTACCAGTCCGACGACAGCACGATCCGCATGATCGTCATGCCGGACAACAGCTGGTGCTTCATCGCGGGTGTCGCGTTCTATCTGATGTACCGGTTCCGGCCGAACCTGATGCTCACCGGCATCGTCCTGTTCTGCGCCGCCGCCTCCCTGCCTTCCGCCCGCCGCACCTGGGAGCACGCCCAGGAGCGCCTCAGCCAGCCGATGCCGGACTGGCCGGTCACCGTGATCGTGGGGGTGTGCTTCGCGGTGATGGGCCTGGTCGCCACCGGGAAGCTGTCCTGGATACAGTGGCGCTGGCTGCCGTACGCGGGCGCGCTGACGTATCCGCTCTACCTCCTCCACGAGTACATCGGCTGGGAGATCATCGGCGCGCTCTCGCCCCAGGTGAAGCCGGTCCCGCTGGTCAGCGGGGTGATCGCGCTGATGCTCGCGGTGTCCTGGCTGGTGCACCGGTACGTGGAGCGACCGCTCGGCAAGCGGCTCAAGCAGGGCCTGCAGAAGCTCTGAGACCGGTTCGGGGACCCGTACTGGGACCCCTTCCGGGACCCGTTGCGCGACCCGTCCCGAGTCCCTTCCTGAGACCCGTCCGAAAATTCTTGCGGTGACCTGTCAACCGAAAGGCCGCCGCCGGGCGTACATCCCGTGAGACCTGTCCGCCGACAGGTCTGTCCATCCGACGGGAGCCGCCTTGACCGACGACGAGTTCGAGGAGTTCTACGCTCACTCGGTCAAGGATCTGGTCGGCCAGGTCTATCTGATGACCGGCGACCTCCACGAGGCGCAGGACGTCGTCCAGGAAGCGTTCGTACGGGCCTGGGGCCGCCGCGCGAAACTGCGGCGCGAGGCCGGGCCCGAGGCGTGGATCCGCACCGTCGCCTGGCGGCTCGCGGTGAGCCGCTGGCGCCGGCGCCGCCGGGCCGGTGAGGCCTGGCAGCTGCACAGCGGCGGCCGCCCCGAAGCCGCGCGCGGCCCCGACCCGTCCTCCGTCGCCCTCGTCGACGCCCTGCGCCTGCTCTCCGAACGCCAGCGGCGCGCGGCCGTCCTGCACTACGTCTGCGATCTCACCGTCGAGCAGGTGGCCGCCGAGACCGGCCTGTCCACCGGCACGGTGAAGACGCACCTCTCCCGGGCGCGCGCAGCGCTGCGGCCCCACCTCACCTCCGAGGAGGAACAGGGTGTCTGAAATCCCCCATGGCTCCCCCGACGGCCGCGAAGGCGATCCGGCCCTGGCCCGGGCGCTGAAGCGGGCCGCCGCCGAGAACGGGCGCCGGATCGTGCCGGAGCCGCCCGCGCGGGTCGCCGAGCGCGGGCTGCGGCGCCGCCGCCGCACCCTCGCGGCGACCGCCGCCTGTGTCGTGTGCCTGGTCGCCGGTACGGGCGCGGTGGCCGCGCTCAAGATCCAGGGCGGCTCCGGGACGACGGTTCCGGCCAACCCGCCCACCCCGTCCGGCACGCCCTCCGGGTCGCCGTCGTACGGCTCGGGGACGCCGTCGAGGAGCCCGTCCGACGTCGGGACCCCCTCGCCCGGCGGGTCCGGCTCGGCGTCCCGCGCGGTCCCCTCGTCGAGCGTGCCGCCGCCCTCGCCTCCCGAGAGCTCGCCCGGCAGCGCCCTGCCCGGCGGCCCCGGGGAGGCCGGCTCGCCCACCCCGACCGACCACGCGAGCCCGCCGCTGTCCCCCACCGCCACCCCGTCCCGCATCCGCTGACCCGAGGACCTCACCGTGCACGGAGCTCTACTCGCGCTGCCCGAAGAACGGGTCCGGCCCGGCCTCATACCGGAGGGCACCGCACCGAAGAGCCGCATCCGCGCGCCCGGCGCCCGCGACCCGTACCTCCTGGCCGCCGCGCTCTTCGCCGCGTACGCGACCGTCTCCGTGCTCCGGTACCGGCGGATGGAGACGCTCTCCTGGGACCTGGGGATCTTCGAGCAGGCGGTCCGGGCCTACGCCCATCTGCGCGCCCCCGTCGCCGACCTCAAGGGGCCGGGCGCGAACATCCTCGGGGACCACTTCAGCCCCGTCACCGCGCTGCTCGCCCCCTTCTACCGGCTCTTCCCGACCCCCGTCACCCTGCTCGTCGCCCAGGCGGCGCTGTTCGCGCTCTCGGCGGTGCCGGTCACCCGGGGCGCCGCCCGGCTCCTCGGCCGGGGCGCGGGGCTCGCGGTCGGCGTCGCGTACGGGCTCTCCTGGGGGCTCCAGCGCGCCGCCGACTTCGACTTCCACGAGATCTGCTTCGCCGTGCCGCTGCTCGCCTACGCCCTGGAGGCCGTACTGGACCGGCGCTGGCGGGCGGCGCTGTGCTGGGCCCTGCCGCTGGTGCTGGTCAAGGAGGACCTGGGGCTGACCCTCGCGGCCGTCGCGGTCGTCGTCGCGCTGCGCGCCCGGCGGAACTCGCCGCGCACCGCCGCGTACGCGCTCGGCGTCGCCGCGTTCGGGATCGCGGCCGTCGCGGTCACCCTCACCGCGGTGATACCGGCCTTCAACTCGACCGGCGCGTACGACTACTGGGGCAAGACCACGGGCGCCGGACCCTTCGCCGCCCCCGGCACCAAGCTGCGCACCCTGCTGTGGCTGCTGCTCCCCACCGGGCTGCTCGCGGTGCGCTCCCCGCTGTTCCTGGCCGCCGTGCCGACCCTGGGCTGGCGGTTCCTCTCCTCCGACGACCACTACTGGTCCACCGACTGGCACTACAGCGCCGTGCTGATGCCCGTCCTCGCGCTCGCCCTGGCCGACGCCGTGGACACCGGCCGCCGCAGCCCGCGCCCCTGGCTGCGTACCTACGCCCGCCAGCTGCCCGGCGCCGCGGCCGCCGCCGCCCTCGCGCTGACCACCTCACTGCCGCTGTACTCGCTCACCGAGTCCGCCACCTACCGCAGGAGCCCCGAAGTGGCCGAGCGGGAACGGATGCTGGCGACCGTCCCGGACGGGGCGACCGTGGAGGCCGACGTCGGACCGATCGCCCGTCTCACCTCCCGCTGCCGGGTGTTCTGGGTCGGCGACACCCGCCGGGTCGTCCCCGAGTACATCGCGCTCGACAACGTCTCGGGCTGGGCCGGGAACCCGCTGGAGTACGCCCGCGAACTCCACCCGGGCACCCGGTACGCGGTCACGGGCGTGGCGTACGGATACGTACTGCTTGAGCGGCAGCCGTAGCAGGCCGCCACATAGGAAGCGGCCCCGGGGAGTTCGCAAGAAC
>NZ_JBHWUR010000186.1:0-7763 GCF_042737755.1 Streptomyces sp. NPDC059994 | reverse complement strand
CCGCTAGAGTCACCGGGCATCGGCGGGCACCGGCCCGCAGCAGGCCAGGGAGCGAATCGTGCTGATCCCTCACGACACCCGGATCGCCCTCGACATGGTGGTCGATCTGGTGAACACCTCGCCGGAGAGGGAGGAGCCCGACCGGCTCGCCGACATCGAGGCGCTGGACGGCTTCGTACGGGACCACGACGTCAGCGGCGTGGAGAGCCTCACGGCGCGCGATCTCTCCGGCGTACGGGCCGTACGCGGCCGTTTCGCGGGTGTTTTCGAGGCGCCGGACGCCCGGGCCGCGGCCGGTCTCGTCAACGAGATCGTGGCGGAGGCGGGCACCACCCCCCAGCTCACCGACCACGACGGCTACGACTGGCACGTGCACTACTTCGCGCCCGGCGCCTCGATCGCGGACCACCTGGCCGCCGACGGCGGGATGGCACTCGCGTTCATCGTGGTGGCGGGCGAACACGAGCGGCTGCGCCGGTGCGAGGCGCCGGACTGCGGGCGGGCCTTCGTGGACCTCTCCCGCAACCGCTCGCGCCGCTACTGCGACAGCCGCACCTGCGGGAACCGGCTGCACGTGGCCGCCTACCGGGCCCGGCGCAAGGAAGCGGCGGGCTGAAAGGAAGCGGCGGGCCGACCCAGGCGCCGCCCCGGGCGGGGCGCTCCCTTACCGCCGGTCACAGCAGGTACAGATCGTGCAGGGCCGCCATGAGCAGCAGACAGCCGATCACCCCGAGGAAGATCATCAGGGGTGGCTGCGAAAGGGCGAAGAGACAGCCGCGCGGCTCGTCGGCCGGAGGCGTGGCGTGCGGTTCTTCGGGCGGCGCGGGGACGTGCCCCGGGGAAGTGTCCAGCATCTCGGGTGATGATGGACCAGCGGGGGCACCACAGAGCGCCAACACGCCCACTCGCAGCGGGAGTTACTTCGATACTGCCGGGCCGGCGCCGCGCCCGCCACCGTCCGGGCCCGCGCCGCGTCGACGCAGGGGGCGAATGGGGGGCCGGGGCCGGGAAACGCTTCCGTCGTCCGGGCCCGCGCCGCGTCGACGCCGGGGGCGAATGGGGGGGCCGGGGCCGGGAAACGCTTCCGTAATCGGACTTGGGAGCGCTCCCGTACCCTGACTGGAATTCACTCCAACTGGAATTCCGTATAAGCGAATTCATGACCGCGGAAATTCTCCGGCCAGGCCGGTCAGGCCGGTCACGACAAGTTATGGAGTGTCAGATTCCGACGCTCTTTCAGATTCCGGGCCGGGTTCCCTATCGGGTCCGGCCCCCTACCGGGGTTCCGTATCCGGACGTACGCGCCCTCGGCTCCGGGTCAGATCCCGTGCTTCTTCAGGATCGCCTCGATGTCGCTGAAGTCCTCCGCGCCGCCGGACTTGCCCTTCGCCTTCGGGGCGGGCTGTGCGGCGGACCGGCGACCGGCGCCCAGGGAGGGCGCGGAGGCCGCCGGGGCGATCGCCTCTCCCCCGGCCGCCCCGGCCGCCTTGCGCTCCTTGCGAGTGCCGCCCTCGGAGCGCCGCTCGACGAGCCGGGTGGCGGAGAAGAGCAGCCAGGCTATGCCGAGCAGGCCGAAGCCCGCCCAGACGCTCGGCTTGAACACGATGCCGGACACCCATCCCACGACACCGGTCATGACCAGGGCCACGGGGACCAGCGAGTAGGCGGCGATCCGCGTGGCCGACAGGAAGCGCTTGCGGTACGCCGTGACGACGGCGATGCCCAGTCCGGCCGCGGACGCGGCGGAACAGACGGTCTCGGCAAGCATCCGGTTCCTCCAGACATGGGGGGTGTGGCCCTTCCATCCTGCACCGGAGCGGGCCGTCCGGGCCACGGTGCGCCAGGACATCAGGGAGATCTCGGGGGCGGATCCTCCCCAGGTCCCGGTTGGGGCCCCTCGGGCGGGGCTGGAAGACTGGCCCCATGAGCGAGACCACCCCCGAAACCGCCCCCGGCTCCGCCGCCCCCGTCGTCCTGGACGTGTGGTGCGAGCTCCAGTGCCCCGACTGCCACGCCGCCCTCGACGACGTCCGCGCCCTGCGGGCCCACTACGGCGACCGGCTCGACATCCGGCTGCGGCACTTCCCGCTGGAGAAGCACAAGCACGCCTACGCCGCCGCCCAGGCCGCCGAGGAGGCGTTCGAGCAGGGCCAGGGCTGGCCGTACGTGGAGGCGGTACTCGCCCGCACCGAGGAGCTCGGCGAGCGGGGCGAGCGCGTGCTGCTCGACGCCGCGCGGGAACTCGGCCTGGACGCCGAGGAGTTCGACACCGCCCTCATCGACGGCCGGCATCTGCTGATCGTCGACGCCGACCAGGCCGAGGGCAAGGCGATCGGCGTCACCGGCACCCCCACGTACCTCATCGACGGCGAGCGCCTGGACGGCGGCAAGAGCCAGGAGGGCCTGCGCGCCCGCGTCCAGGAGATCGCGGACCGGCTGCTGGGCGTCTGAGACCCCTGGGGCCTGTCGTCGAATTCGCGTCGCGGGGCAGGCGGGAATTGGACGACAGGCCCTAGAGGAGAGCCTTGGCGCGGTTGTACTCCGTCGGCTCGTACCCCAGCGACTCGTACAGCCGCACGGCCGGGGTGTTGTCGCTGAAGACGTGCAGGGCCAGCGTGGTCATGCCGTCGGCCAGCGCCGCCCGCTCGGCCAGCAGCATCAGGGCCCGGCCGTGGCCCCGGCCCCGGTGCTCCTCGGCGACCGCCACGTCGTAGACGTAGGCGGCGGGTCCCGTCTCCAGCTCCTTGCGCGCGACCCAGACGTGCCCGACCACGGCGGCGCCGCTGACCAGCACCTCCAGGTGGACGCCGGGCGTCGCCAGGCCGTGGGGCAGCAGGTCGCGGTGGTCGGCCTCGGCCTTGGCGCGGGCCTGGTCGGCCGGGACGCCCCGGGCGATCCAGCTGCGGGCGTAGTTCTCCTGCTCGTCGTGGTGCCAGACGGTGTACTCGGCCTCGGTCATCGGACGCCCGGTGACCGCGGCGGGGAGGACGGACGCCTCGGCGGGCAGCCGCTTGACCATGTTGCGGCTGCGTTCGGTGTAGCCGAGCGCGTCGGCCATCCGCAGGGCCGCGGGGGCGTCCGCGGGCACCGCCGCGCGCACCTGGGTGCAGCCCCAGCCGCGCAGCACCTCCTCGGCGGCGAGCGCGGCGACGGTCCCCCGGCCGCGGCCCCGGTCGGGCCCGTCGATGCGCAGCCCCCTGATCACCCCCATGGCGGGGCCGAACGCCGCGTCGGTGGCGACGGTGATGGTGCCGACGCGTCTGCTGTTCACACAGACGTCGTACGTACGGGAGGCGGCGCCGTCGGCGCCCTGCTGGAGCGGCCCGGTCGGCCGAATGGTCGTGGTCATCAAGGCCGTTGTACCTGCCGGGCCGCCGTCCGTCACCGGATTTGCCGGGACGGGTCCCACCGCTTGGGTCTCCGCGGCGGCTACGGGTCGAGGTCGGAGGCGGCCCGCTCGTCGAAGACGCGCATCGCCTTGGCGGTGACCGGGCCGGGCGTGCCCGTCAGCTCGCGGCCGTCGACCCGGTGCACCGCCTGGACGTCCCTGAGGGTGGAGGTCAGGAAGACCTCCTCGGCCCTTTCCAGCACGTCCAGGGGCAGCTCGGTCTCCTGGGCGCCGGTCCACTCGACGACCAGCTCGCGGGTGATCCCGGCGAGGCAGCCGGAGGCGAGCGGCGGGGTGTGCAGTTGTCCGTCGACGACCACGAAGACGTTGGAGCCGGTCCCCTCGCAGAGCGCGCCGACGGTGTTGCCGAAGAGCGCCTCGGTGGCTCCCTGCCCGTGGGCGCGGGCCAGCGCGACGACGTTCTCGGCGTACGAGGTGGTCTTGAGCCCGGCGACGGCGCTGCGCTCGTTGCGCGTCCAGGGGACGGTGATCACGGCGGTGGTGTCGGGGCGGCGCCGGGTCTCGCCGACCGCGACGACCAGCGTCGGGCCGCTGTCCCCCCGCTCGGAGCCGAGCGGGGAGAGGCCGCCGGTGTAGGTGATCCGCATCCGGCCGAGCGCGACGGGGTTGGCGTCGAGCACGGCGGCGCAGGCGCGGCGGACCTCGTCCAGATCGGGGTCGGGCAGCCCGAGGCCGCGGGCCGAGCGGGTCAGCCGGGCGAGATGGCGGGTGAGCGCGAACGTCGTCCCCTTCTCCGCCTTCACCGTCTCGAAGATGCCGTCGCCCACGGTTATCCCGTGGTCGAGGACGGACACCTGTGCGGCATCGGCGTCCCGCAGTCCGCCGTTCACCCAGATCTGCATTTACGCGGTCCTTCCACTCTGCGTATACGCGCCCGACGCTACCGCGAGGAGTCGCGAGGCCTTGAGCTCGGTCTCGGCCCACTCCCGCTCGGGGTCCGAGCCCCAGGTGATGCCCGCGCCGGTGCCGAAGCGGAGCACGCCCCGGGGGCGGTCGATCCAGAAGGTGCGTATGCCGACGGCGAGCTCGGCCCGTCGCCGGTCGGCGTCGACCCAGCCGATGCCTCCGCAGTAGGGGCCGCGCGGGGCGGTCTCCAGGGCCTCGATGATCCGCAGCGCGCTGGACTTGGGCGCCCCGGTGACGGACCCGGGCGGGAAGGAGGCGTCGAGGAGGTCCTTCCAGCCCGCTCCTTCGCGCAGTTCCCCGCGTACGGTCGACACCAGGTGGACCAGGCCCGGGTGGGGCTCGACCGCGCAGAGCTCGGGCACGGTGACCGAGCCGGTGGCGCAGACCCGTCCCAGGTCGTTGCGGACCAGGTCGACGATCATCACGTTCTCGGCGTGGTCCTTCTCCAGGAGGTCCTCGGCGGTGCGGCCGGTCCCCTTGATGGGCCCGGACTCGACGACCCGTCCCGTACGCCGCAGGAAGAGCTCGGGCGAGGCGGTGGCGATCTCCACGCCGTGCGCGGGCAGCCGAATCGTTCCTGCGTAGGGGGCGGGGTTGCCCCGGGCGAGCAGGGCGGTGAGCGCGTCGACGTCGGCGGCGGCCGGGTCGGGCAGCGGCGCGGTCAGGACGCGGCAGAGGTTCGCCTGGTAGACCTCGCCGGCCGCGATGTGCTCACGGATCCTGCGTACGCCCGCCGTGTACGCGGCGCGGTCGAGGGAGGACGTCCAGTCACCGGCGGCGGGACCGCGCCAGGCACCCGGGACGGGCGCGGGGACGGGGACGGCCCGTACGTCCGCGAAGCGGGCGCAGACGAGACGGCCCTCGAAGTCGGCGGCGACGGCCCAGAAGCCGGAGGAGTCCAGCGCCTCCGGGTCGGCGGTCACATCGCGGAGATCGGAGGCGAGGAGCCCGCCGAAGCGGGCCAGAGGAGCGAGGTCATGCACGGTTGTGAGTCTAGGGGCGCCGCCGCACCACCGCCCCGGACCGGGCGCGGACCAGGCAGGACGCCGGGTCCGGGGCGGACCCGGCGGCGGGCGCGGGGCGGGCACACCGCAGCACGCTGCACAAACGCGTTTTTGTACTGGCCCAGGAATCCGCTAGAGTTCAACACGTCGCCGGGACGCGCAAGCGAAACGGAAACGACAAGCGGACGTGGCTCAGTTGGTAGAGCATCACCTTGCCAAGGTGAGGGTCGCGAGTTCGAATCTCGTCGTCCGCTCGATGTGGGGGATCTTCCCGAACCCCTGCTCGCACTCCTGGTGGAGTGGCCGAGAGGCGAGGCAACGGCCTGCAAAGCCGTCTACACGGGTTCAAATCCCGTCTCCACCTCCAAGGACGATTAGCTCAGCGGGAGAGCGCTTCCCTGACACGGAAGAGGTCACTGGTTCAATCCCAGTATCGTCCACTGGATCTTCTCGAAGATCTGTACCCGCGCGATTAGCTCAGCGGGAGAGCGCTTCCCTGACACGGAAGAGGTCACTGGTTCAATCCCAGTATCGCGCACGCAGTACCACCCGGTCCGGAGCCGTCCTGTATGGTTCTGACCGATCCCCGCGCGATTAGCTCAGCGGGAGAGCGCTTCCCTGACACGGAAGAGGTCACTGGTTCAATCCCAGTATCGCGCACAGCCCGGAGCCCCCGGCCTTCTCGAAGGCCGGGGGCTCCGTCGTGCAGGTGGCCCCGCCGTGCGGGGCCACGCCGCTCAGGTGCTCAGGTGCTCAGGACGAGAAGAGCATGTGGCCGAAGCCCTTGTGGCGCTTGTGGCCGTAGTGACCACCGTGGCCGCCGTGCTGCTGCGGGGCGCCCCAGGCCGGGGCGTGCGGGGCCTGGGCCGGGTAGCCCTGCGGGGCCGGGGGCGCGGGATAGGCCTGCGGGGCGGGCGCCGACGGGGCCTGCTGCACCCACTGCGACTCCAGCCGGGTCAGCGACTCCAGCTCCCCGTAGTCGAGGAAGATTCCCCGGCAACCGCTGCACTGCTCGATCTGGACACCGTTGCGGTTGTACGTGTGCATGGGTGCGTGGCACTTGGGACACTGCATGACCGGCTCAACTCCTCGCCGTTTCTACGATGGGCAAGCAGCACCCTACGTCGGCCGCCGTCACGGGAACTCGGGCGGGAGTGCTGCGATTCGGGTACAGCTCTCGATCATGGCCAGCTCCGCCTCGTCCGGCACGCGGCGCCCGCTCGCGCATTTGGCGGGAGCCAGGGCCGCCGTCTGTACGGTCAGGGCGCGGGCGGACACGTCGAGTTGGGGCCACGGGTCGCCTCCCGAGGGGACCGCGGGACCGCCCGCTTGCCGGTACGCGGCGAGGAAGCGGGCCCAGTCGCCGGGGTCGAGCAGCCCCGCCGCGTACCAGGCGGCGGGGCGCGCCAAGTCCCAGGCTGGGTCGCCGAGGCCCAGGTCGTCCACGTCGATGAGCAGCCAGTCGCCGCTGCCGGCCGGGTGCCGGACGAGCTGGCCGAGGTGGAAGTCGCCGTGGCAGAGCCGGGCCGGGCCCGGCTGCGGGGTCTCGGCCCGGACCCACGCGGGGAGTTGGCCCCAGGCCCGCAGCACGGCGTCGCCCGCCGCGCCCCGGACCCCGGCGCCCCGCATCCGCGCCACGGCCCTGGCGGCCTTGACCGGCCCCCGCATCGCGGGCAACGGCCCGGGCAGCGCCCCGGCAGGCACCCGGTGCAGCCCCGCCACCAGCCGCCCGGCCTCGGCCCAGGGCGCGCTGTCGGGGTCGGCGGGGTCCACGGGGGTGCCGTGGGGCCAGAGGGTGACGGGCGGGCGGCCGTGTGCTTCGTCTGCGGGCCGGTGGGGGCTGGGCGCGCAGTTCCCCGCGCCCCTTGGGGGGACGGAAGCCTCGGGCCTTAGGGGTGGCAGCAGTAAACCGTGCAGGAGGGGGTGCGCGGCGATGGACAGGCGGACGTCGAGCGCGGGCCGGTCCGTGTCGGGGGCATGCGCCTTGGCGACGACGCGGCCGTGCCGGACGACGGTGCCGTCCGGGCGGTCGGCGAGGACCTCGGCCGCCGCGCACGTCCCGCACGGGTGGCGGGGTGCGGTGCGGTGGGCCGCCGTGCGGGCGGCCTCGGCCAGGGTGGCAACGAGTGAGGGGGACATGGGTCTCCGCAGGTGTGGCTTCCCTGCGAGCGTACGGCTCGGCTCGCGGTGGCCGGGAGGGCCCTCCCGTGGAGGTGCCAGGCCCGGGCACCCTGGGCACGGGCGCACCCTCTCAGGGGCGCGGGACTGCGACATTTGCGGCTCCGCCGCGATGGGGGTCCCCCCTGTTCGAGCGAAGCCGAGAACTTGGGGGAGCGACCAGCCACGGACCACCCGCAGCCAAATCACCTCACTCCCAGTCACCGCACCCAGCGGAGCGCGCGCCCCCCGCCCATGCAAAAGGCGTTGCCCGGCCGGCTCCCCAG
>NZ_JBHWUR010000185.1:0-7848 GCF_042737755.1 Streptomyces sp. NPDC059994 | reverse complement strand
CTACCTCGCCGGTCTCCACCTCCGCGCCGCAATGATCTGGGTCGACGACCTACTGAAGACCGCCGAATGATCACGACATCACACAGGCCCTAGTGAGCCCGAGGCCTCTCGTCTACGATTTATGTTTGTCCGCTTACCGAGAGTGAAGGGCCGGGTTTCCGGTGGCTGGTGATCGACCGTTAGCCTCGCGCACTGTCCTGGCATCCGCTCCACTTGATCGCATGCCGGTCACCGGGGCCTGGCGCGAAGGGGACTCGCCCGGCTGTTCTTCCGGTGCCCCGGTGACCTGGCACTTGAAGGAGGTCAGGTCCTGCCGGATTTCACGCTGGCGTTCGAGACCTGGGGCTAGCCAAACGCCGATGCCTGGGACGCGATCTGGATCGGTCACCCCTTCAGCGCCGACAGCCACGTCGCCGGCGAAGCCGACGCGACTCATCCGGCTCCGTACTGGGGGACGATGTGGTCGGGCCTGGCCGGGCGATCGACACCTTGTGGTACTTCGTAGTGGCGACCGACATCCTGGGTGGCTGCCAGGGGTCGACCGGCCCGGACGGGCGCCCCCCTGGGGCAGCCGGTTTCGCCGCCTGTCCTGCCGGGACACCGTCGCCGCGGACGTGCTGCTGGCCAACGCGCTGGGCATCCACCGCTGGGCCGCTGTGATCGGCTGCTCGATGGGCGGCTGCCGCGCACTGGAGTGGCCCATCACCCACCCTGACCGCGTCGCGTCCCTCCTGGCCATCGGCTGCACCGCGTCACACGACGGCGGAGATGATCGCGCAGGGCTACAACCAGATCAAGGCCATCACAGACGACCCCGGCTGGCACGGCGGGGACTACTACCAGCGGAGTTGATGCATGGTGGAACGACGTATGTCGGTTGCGACGCACTGGGGTAGTTTCACCGCCGTAGTCGATTCCGGCCAGTTGGTGCGAATCGAGCCGAGGCACGATGACCCCAGCCCATCGCCTATCGGCCCCGGAATGGTGGCAGCCGCCGACGACAGCGCTCGCGTGTTGCGCCCCGCGGTGCGCAAGGGCTGGCTGAACGGCCTGCCGCGCGCCCACGACACGGCCAGAGGCGCGGACGCCTTCGTGGAGATGAGCTGGGACGACGCGATCACGTTGGTGAGCGATGAACTCCGTCGAGTGCGTTCACAGCACGGAGACAGCGCGGTGTTCGGCGGATCCTATGGATGGGCGAGTGCGGGCGGGTTCCACAACGCGCAGGGTCAACTCCACCGGTTCCTGGCGTTAGGCGGGGGATACACCGACTCTCGCAACACGTACAGCACCGCGGCTTTGGAGGTCATCCTCCCCCATGTGATCGGCGGCCATCCGTGGAGCTACCAGTCCCGGATGCCGATGTGGGACGAGATCGCCGAGAACTGTGAGCTTGTGGTGGCGTTTGGAGGGCTGGCCCTCAAGAACAGCCAGATCAACCCTGGTGGGCTGGCCAGGCACCAGACGCAGAACCTGCAGCGCCAGTGCCGTGAGGCCGGGGTGCGGTTCGTGAACGTCAGCCCCATCCGCAGCGACGTCGCCGGCTTCCTCGACGCCGAGTGGCTGCCAGTCATCCCCAATACCGACACCGCCGCGATGCTCGGCATCGCCCACACGATGCTGGTCAATGGGTGGCACGATGAGGACTTCCTTCGCCGGTGCTGCGTCGGGTTTGACCGCTTCGCCTCCTACTTGGTCGGCGAGCTCGATGGCGTCCCCAAGGACGCTGCCTGGGCAGCGAGGATCACGGGCATCAGTCGTGACGCGATCACCGACCTCGCTCGCCGCCTTACCACGCAACGTTCTCTCATCATGGTCAACTACGCGGTGCAACGGGCAGACCACGGCGAACAACCGATCTGGATGTCTGTCGTGCTGGCCGCCATGGCGGGCTCGATGGGCCGGTCTGGCTGTGGCTGGGGCGCAGGTTACGCGACGATGGACGCGACCGGCGTTGCCAAAGGCCGCCCCTTCGTGGCGACGATTCCCGAGGTTCCCAACCCCGTTCCGGATTTCATCCCTGTCGCAAGGATCGCCGACACCCTGCTGCATCCGGGTAAGACCATCGACTACGACGGCCGGCGCCTCACGTTGCCCGAGCTTCGCCTGATCTACTGGTGCGGAGGGAACCCGTTCCACCACCACCAAGACCTGCATCGGTTGACCCGAGCCTGGCAGACCCCTGACACGGTGGTGGTTCACGAAGCCTGGTGGAACACCACGGCCAAGTTCGCGGACATCGTCCTGCCCGTTGCCACCAGCTTGGAGCGCGACGACTTCGCCGCCGGATTTTCGGACCCCCACCTCGTCGCGATGCCGAAAGTCCGCGAGCCGGCGGGCGAGTCGCGCACGGATCACCACATCTTCACCGCCTTGGCCTCCCGGCTCGGATACGAGCAGGAGTTCACGGAGTCGCGCTCCGAGATCGAATGGGTCCGACACCTTTACGAGCAGACGAGGGCCAAACTCGGCGGCGATGCCGCCTTGCCGAGCTTCGACGACTTCTGGCGAAGCTCCACCGCTGAGCTGCCGGCGTTGACCGGACCGTTTCCTGGCAGCTTCGAGGCGCTCCGCTCAGATCCGCAGCGTTTCCCCCTGCCGACGCCGTCGGGCCGGATCGAGATCTTCTCGGAGGAGATCGACTCGTTCGGCTACGACGACTGCGCCGGGCATCCGACGTGGTTTGAACCAGTGGAGTGGCTTCGTGCTGACCTGTCGGACCGATTCCCGCTGCATTTGATCTCGAATCAGCCCGCCTCGCGCCTGCACAGCCAGTACGACAACGGTGGCCACAGCCTCAGTTCAAAGATCCGTGGCCGTGAGCCCGTGACGATCAACCCGTCGGACGCCGCGTCGCGCGGCATCGAGAACGGCATGATCGTGCGCGTCTACAACGACCGAGGTAGCTGTCTTGCGGGCGCAGTCCTGTCGGACGACGTCATGCCAGGCGTCGTGCAACTGTCCACGGGAGCGTGGTGGGATCCGGTCCAGCCGGGCCTGAGCGGAACATTGGACCGCCACGGCAATCCGAACGTTCTCACGGCGGATCGGCCGTGCTCGCGCCTGTCCCAAGGACCGAGTGCTCTCAGTGCGCTGGTAGACGTCGAGCTCTACGGCGATCCCCTTCCCGATGTGCTCGCCTTTACACCACCAAACCTCGAACATTGACACGAAAGCTTCCTGCCTTTTCGGGCGAGTTTCGTGTATGCCATCGTCAATCGCGTAGCAGGCTGGCCCTGGCCGTCGAGAGACTCCACTTGCGGTTTGCGCTTGCGTAATGGAATGAATACTGTACGTAGTCATGACTGCACTTCAAGACCTCAAGTACGGCCAGTGGTTCAGGGGCGCCGACGTCGACGGCGACGGGTTCATCACCCAGCGGGACGTCCGAATGATGAGCGAGCGCTACATCGCCGCCCGCGGCACCGAGCCGGACGCCGCGACCGCCCGCCTGCTCACCGAGGGGATGGACGAATTCTGGACGAACGTGATCGCCCCCTTGGATCAGGACGGTGACGGGAAGGTCGATCTGCGGGAGATGACCGAAGGGTTCAGGCGGGCCCTCACCGACCCCGCCCAGTACCCGGAACAGATCGAGCCGGTGGCCAACTACTTCTTCGACCTCGCCGACCTCAACGGAGACGGCAAGATCGACCAGGCGGAGTTCCAGCAGATGTACTACTCGGTCGCCGGCGTTCCCGGCGAGGACTGCGCCGCGGTCTTCGCCGCTTTGGACCGGGACGGCTCCGGTGCGCTGGACCGCGCCGAATTCCACCAGGCCGTCGCGGAGTTCTTCTACGGCAACAACCCGGACGCTCCTGCCAACCACCTGTTCGGCAGGGTCACCGGCTGACGGCCCCAGATGCGGCTCGGGACCCGCACGCCCACACCACTGCTGGTGTGGGCGTGCGGCGTGAAGACGTCAGGCCAGGCAGCCCCTGACGACGCCCCTTCTGTTGGCGGCCGACTCGTCGTTCTCGTCCAGCTCCGGCGCGGCCGGGTCGCGCAGCGGTCGCAGAGTGCCGGCTGCCGGGTGCGATGCTCCGCCGGTCCTGAACGACGACTCTTCGCCCATGCGGGCCAGGGTCGCCGCCGCGCTCGTTCTCCTCTATGCGCAACCGTCAGCCGCATCGTTCGCCTCACCATCGACGACGTCACCGACGACGAGACCGCCGTCACCATCCAGTTGGGAGACCCGCCGTCCCCGCCGCCGGAGCCCGTCGCCGACCTGATGCGGGCCTACATCCAGTCTCGCCAGCACCTGCCCTACGCCAGCAGCAGAAGTTCACAGTGGCTTTTCCCCGGCCGCCAGCCCGGACAGCCGATGAACCCAGTCGGCCTCCAAGGCCATCTGCGTGAGATCGGCGTCCCGCCGCAGCGCGGCAGGACTCCGCAATCCGACAGCTCGTCCTCCATGAGGCGCCCTGCGTTTCTCGGACAGGGTTTTTGCGGGATTTCTATGCTGTCGCCTGCAACTCTTCGTACTCGGCG
The DNA here is from genome assembly GCF_042737755.1 of Streptomyces sp. NPDC059994. Taxonomy (NCBI): domain Bacteria; kingdom Bacillati; phylum Actinomycetota; class Actinomycetes; order Kitasatosporales; family Streptomycetaceae; genus Streptomyces; species Streptomyces sp. NPDC059994. Next base: position 3,357 of record NZ_JBHWUR010000185.1, on the reverse strand, counting down.
TGGACTTCTGCGGGGGTTCGGTAGCCGAGTGCGGAGTGGAGACGTCTGTGATTGCAGAACATCTCAATGTATCGGACGATCGCCCGGTGAGCATGTACACCCGTGGGGAACGAAGTTCGGTGCACGAGCTCGTTTTTCAGGGCGCCGAAGAATGACTCGGCCATGGCATTGTCCCAGCAGACCCCGGTGCGGCCTACTGATGCCCTGAGTCCCAACGAACGGAGTTTCCCCCGGAGTTCCCGGGAAGTTTATTGACTGCCGCGATCCGAATGAAATATGCAGCCATCGGCGAGGTTAGTGTTCCGTGCTGCCATGTCGAGCGCATCCGAGATGAGTGAGGCCTTCATATGGTCGGCCATCGCCCAGCCGATCACGGCCCTGGTACGACAGTCGATAACCGTCGTAGGATAGAGGAACCCGGCCCAGGTATGGATATATGTGATATCGCTGACCAGTTTGCGGCCGGGTGCATCCGCGCTGAAGTCCCGGGCCGCCAGGTCGGGTGTGGTCGGCGCCATGTCATCGGCGACGGTGGTCAGCCGCCAGGGCCGTGGCTGGCACGGGACCAGGCCCAGCTCGCGCATCCGAGCGCGTACCAGCTCCGGTCCGGCCTGCACGTTCATGCGTTTCAGGGCGGCGTGGACGCGCCGGTAGCCATAGGTCTCCTGCGAGTCGGAGAAGACGTGACGGATGACTTCCCAGAGTTTCTGTGCGGCGCTCGGCGGTGGCCGACAACGGCCTCGAACGCCAATGGTAGAAACCCGACGTGGAGACACCTGCCCAGGCACACATCCGCTGTACCGGCTAGGTTCCTGACTCGCCATCGATGAACTCGTACTTCTCCGTCACCGGTATTCCTGGGCGAAGAAGGTCGCCGCTTGTCCCAAGAACTCGGTCTTCATCCGCAGTTCACGGTTCTCCCGTTCCAGCTCGCGCAGGCGAGCGCGTTCGCTGATGTTCAGAGGCGGTTCCTCGCCGGCATGCTCCTGCCGGTAGCGGCTTCCCCAGGTACCCAGAGCCCCCTCGTTCACCTGGATTTGCCGCGCGACCTCAGCGATCGGCCGGGACTCCACGACCACCATCTTGACCGCCTCGTCCCTGAATTCGGAACCGAACTTCCTACGCTTCGATGTCACGTGCTCTCTCCACCGTTCCGGACGTCGATCCTATCGGGGGACCACTGTCCGAGAACATGGAGGCGGCTCACCGCGGTCAGTCCGCCGCCTGTGGATACCTCATATGACCGGCCTACCGCGACAACCGCAGCTTGTCAGCCCCCGCGACATCACACCAACAACGTCAGTAACGCAGACCACGCCCCTGGGGTTTGGCATCCTCCTGATCGTTCAGGTCCGGGAGGATGCCGAGGCTTCCTTTGCGGCCAGGATTCCGTTCGATAGCGCCGTCGGTCAATTGTCCCGAGCGGCGGCTTCGGCGAGCGCGGCGATGCGCGACGCGAGGGCGGGGGTGGGTGGCTGGGCGAGGAGGAACAACCAGGCGTACGCGGTGCCGAGTACGGCGGCGTGCACCAATGCGGGGTCTGCCGGTGTGGGCAGTTCTCCTCGTTGGTGGGCGCGTGCCAGCAACGCGGTGATCTGTGCGCGTTCTTCGGCGATGAAGGTCTCCTGGAACCGCGCGGCGATGTCGGGCTGCTGCTGCAGGTCCGCGAGCAGCCCGGGGGTGGCTGCGGCGGTCACCGGGTCGGAGAAGATCCCCAGGATCAGGTTCGCGAGCGCGGTGAGGTCGCCGGTGAGTGTTCCGGTGTCGGGCAGGGGCTGCGATTTTCTCCCGTGGACGAGGACGGAGAAGACGAGTTCGCCGCGTGAGGTGTGGCGGCGATAGATGGCCGCTTTGCCGATGCCTGCCTTGGCGGCGATGGCGTCCATGGTCAGGCCGGCGTATCCCAGGCGTGGCACCAACTCGCGTACCGCGTCGCGGATTGCGGTGTCCACGCGGGTCTCGCGCGGGCGGCCGGTGGGTTGTTTCGGAGGCTGCATTGCCTCATCATACGAAACTATGAGTATCGGAACTCCACGTATCGAAACTTCTTCCGCAGGCGGCAGCACTCGCGCCCGCACCCTGACCCTGTGGGCAGGCCGCAGCGCAGTGTCCATCGGCGGCCTCCACACCGCGCTCTTCGCCGTCGAGTCCCGGTCGGAATGGGGTGGCTGGCTGTCGGGCGAGCTGCGTGGCGCGGACCCCGACACCCACGCCGAGACGGTGCGTCTGTTCTGGGCGCTGCCGGGCGGCTTCGCGGTGCCGCTGATTCTGCTGGGCCTGTTGCTGTCGCGGATGGCCCGCACCGGCCAGGAGGTCCCGCGCTACGTGGGATGGGTCCTGGCGGGCTGGGTGGTGCTGGCCGGGTGGATCTTGGGACCGTCGGGTTTCCCGCTGGGCCTGGTGCCCGCTGTGCTGCTGATTCTTGCGTCCTGGGGGCGGCGGTCGTGAGCGCCATTCCTGAGCGCAGAGCTTGTTCTTTGACCCTTCAAGCGTTTCAGGGTGAGTCTTGGAGCCGGTCACGGGCAACGCCATCGATCCGACTGTGGTGTGGGCGATGCGGCGCTGACTGTCAGTCGCTGGCGTGTCCAAGGGTGGCTCCTCCGTTCGGGGGGAGCCTGGTCGTTCGCGCGGACCACGCCCTGTCATCGAGGTTCGGCAACGGTGGAGCCGTGACGATCAAGCATTCTTTGGACTATCCAGTGCGTCCGGCCGCGAGCTGGGCGCTCCGCCTCCGTCTGGGCAGGTGGCCCGGGTTCGCCGTTGCGGCATGGGGGTTTCTGTTCGCGGTACCCAGTTTCCTCTGGGCGTTGGGTGGCACCTTCGGCGCACGGTCGACGGTGGCTCCGTCGCTGGTGAAGCTTGCTGACGACCGGGTGACGTGGTTCCTGGCCGTCTTGTGGGTGACCGGTTTTCTGAAGCTTTTGGGGGCGTTGGTTGGTATCGGCCTGACGCGCCGTCGCGGCAAGTGGACGGGTCGACTCCTGGTGTTCTGTGGCGGTGGCGCGACGGTGCTGCTCGTCTGGCACGGATGTCTGTTCGTTGCCCACGGAGTGCTCATTGAGGCGGGGGCGCGCGCTGTCGCGCCTGATCTGGCCGGGTTGACCCGCTGGTACCTCTACCTGTGGGAGCCGTGGTTCATTGCCGGCGGCCTGGCCTTCGCCGCGGCCGCCACGAACTATGTCCGCCGCCATGATGACCGGCGTGAGGTGCGGGTTTACGGCTGCGTGGGGGCCCTGGGCGCGTTGTTCCTGTCTTTGGCCTCGCTAGTGCCGCATCAGGCAACGTTTGCCCGGTCGACGACGGCGCGTAGGTGCTTGTCGTCGGCGTGGCGGTTTCGCCAGATGATGTAGCGGCGGA
>NZ_JBHWUR010000184.1:0-8141 GCF_042737755.1 Streptomyces sp. NPDC059994 | reverse complement strand
CCGCACCGGCGCCCGCCGCACCGGCGCCCGCCGCACCGGCGCCCGCCGCACCGGCGCCCGCCGCACCGGCGGCGCCTCCCGCCACGATCCCGGCGGCCTTGAGTGAGTACCCGGCGGCGAACCAGCCGACCATCGCGACCGGCAGCAGCGCGGGGATCCCGGCGTTGACGTCCTTGAGCTCGACGACCGCGACCCGGCACCTGGCGCACTCCTCCAAGTGCTTGCTCAGGCCCCGCTCGGCCCGAACCCGCAGCCCGCCGCGCGCGTACGCCCCGAGCCGGTCCGCGTATCGGGCGCAGTCGCCGCCCTCGGTGAGTGAGGTGGAGACATGCGCCTGCAAGTACGCCTGCTTGAGGCCCTCCCGGGCCCGGCCGGCCAGGACCGCCGTGGCGTTGGCGCTGAGTCCGAACAGCGGGGCGATCTCGCTGGGCGACTCCTCCTCGACGGTGGTGTGCCAGAGCACCGCCTGCCACCGCTCCGGAAGCGACCGGAACGCCTGCATGGCCAGCGACTGCTCGGCCTCGTGCATCGCCCGTACGTCCGCGCCGAGGTCGACCGTGGCGTCGTCCCGGCCGTCCGAGGTACGGGCCGCCTGGTCGGCGAAGAGGGCGAAGTCCTCGACCAGTTGCTCACGCTTCGCGGTCTTCGTCCAGGAGGCGGCGACCCGGCGCACGGTGGTCATCAGATAGGCACGCACGGCCTGCTCCGGCCCCGCGCCGCCCCGCACCGCCTGGAGCGTACGGGCGAACACCTCGGCCGTGAGGTCGTCGGCCGTGTGCGCGTCCCGGCAGCAGCCGCGGGCGTACCGGCGGACCGGGTCCGAGTGGCGCCGGAACAGCTCCTCGTACGCGGTGTCGTCGCCCGCCCGCATCCGCTGGATCAGCTCGGCGTCGGCGGTGGTCCGCTCACGCTGCCGCGGAACACCGGGTGTGGGCGGGGCGTCGGACTCCTGGGCGGGGCCCCACGGCCCGGGCAGCACGGTCCCGCCGGGCTCGCCGTCGCCGTCCGTACCGCCACCGGGGCCGCCCTGGCTCGGCACCCGCCGCGAGGGCGGACCGTCCGGCTCGGTGCCGCTGGCGCCGCCGAGCTCGTCCCGCCCGTCAACGTTCACCGCGGAAGCCCCCGTCAGCACGCTCAGACCCAACCACGCGCCAAGCGTCCCACAGCGCCCCACACCCGAGGAGACCCCGGCCCCCGACTACCCGATAGTGGACCAGGGGCGGTGGGCACCCAGCGAAGGCCCGCGGCCCCCGCCCCGTACAGCCCGTCACGCAGGCCGCGACCGCAGCCCCTCCAGCAAAATGTCCAGCAGCCGGGAAGAAGCCGCAGCCTGCTGATGCGGATCCGGCAGCGACGGCGCCGCCGTGGCTATCACGAGCAGTACATCGGCCACGGTCACGTCGCCCCGCAGCTCCCCCGCCTCCCGAGCCCGGTCCACCAGCTGCCCGACGACCGCGAGCAGTTCCGCCGCCCCGGGGTCGTCCAGCTCGTCCGCCGACGCCGGACGCGGCTCGACGACCCGCAGGCCGGGCACGCCGGGCGCACCGGGCAGTCCGGCCTGCCGCTGCTGCGGCACCCGTACCTCAGGTGCGATGGAGCCCGGCGAGTCCAGCGACTCGACCGGCTCCAGCACGGGCACGGGCACGGGCCCGGTGCCGGCCCCGCCGACCACCGTCGACTCCTCCGCGTCCACATCCACGCCGACCCGCAGCACCTGCGGCGGCAGCAGCCGCCCGGCACCCGACGCCACGGACGTCCGCAGGAACCGGGAGAGCGCCGACCACGGCTCCTCCTCCTGGCCCAGCGCGGTCCGCGCCTGGTCGGTGAGACGCGCGGTCTCCTCCTCGGCTATCCGCCGCACCAGCACGTCCTTGCTCGGGAAGCGCCGGTACACCGTGCCCACGCCGACGCGGGCGCGGCGCGCCACGTCTTCCATCGGCGCGCCGTACCCCAGCTCGCCGAAGACCTCGCGCGCGGCACGCAGCACGTGCTCCAGATTGCGCTGAGCGTCCACTCGCAGCGGCGCGGAGCGGGAAGCGGAAGCGCTCCCACCACCGCCGACCGCGCCCACACGACCATTGCCGTCCGCCGACGCGACGACAGCGGACTGCCAATGAGAGTCCTGAATATGCATAACCGTTCCCCCGGTAATGACGTCTCCCCCCGGAGACTCCCCGCCCTGACAGTCGGGTGGCCGGACCCGACACCCCGACGAGGTACGAACATAGTTGAGCCGGAGTCAATTCAGAAGGGGGTTGTTCCGCACGGTGTGCCCCCCGATCGGAGCAAGGGCCGGAACCTTCCCGATTCGAACCCCCGCGCGACCCCTATCGCCCCGCCCTGACCTGCGTATTCTCCTCGACTGGCGAGAAATCCCAGCACCTGTTCCAGCCACATCCGTCAGTCACACAATTTGCCGGGCCTGTGGACAAACGCCGGAGGCCGATGCCTCATGGGATGGTGAAGGCTGCGATCAATCGGGGGTCGAGCCCCGAACCACCGCCCGGCACGCGCATTCTCGTGGTCGGCGGCGGCTACGTCGGGATGTACACGGCGCTGCGTCTGCAGCGCGAGCTCAGGGCGCAGTTGCGCGACGGGCGGGTGCGGATCACCGTGGTCGCCCCGGACCCGTATATGACGTATCAGCCGTTCCTGCCGGAGGCGGCCGCCGGATCCATCTCGCCGCGCCACGTCGTCGTACCGCTGCGCCGCGTCCTGGACCGCTGTCACATCGTCATCGGCGAGGCGCAGCGCATCGATCACGCCGCGCGGACCGCGACCGTCACCACCCTCGCCACCGAGGAGGAGGGCACCGGACCGGTCGAGATCGAGTACGACGAACTGGTCCTCGCGCCCGGCTCGGTCTCCCGCACCCTCCCGGTCCCGGGCCTGGCCGACTACGCCATCGGCTTCAAGACCGTCGAGGAGGCCATCGGGCTGCGCAACCACGTCATCGAGCAGATGGACATCGCCTCCTCCACCCGCGACCCCGCCGTCCGCGATGCCGCCCTCACCTTCGTCTTCGTGGGCGGCGGTTACGCGGGCGTGGAGGCGCTCGCCGAGCTGGAGGACATGGCCCGCTACACCGCGCGGTACTACCACAACATCAAGCCCGAGGACCTGAGGTGGATCCTCGTGGAGGCCAGCGACCGGATCCTGCCCGAGGTCGGCGAGGAGATGGGCCGGTACGCCATCCGCGAGCTGCGCGGCCGCAACATCGACGTACGTCTAGAGACGCGCCTCGACTCCTGCGAGAACCGGGTCGCCGTACTGAGTGACGGCTCCCGCTTCCCCACCCGAACGGTCGTGTGGACCGCCGGGGTCAAGCCCGCGCCCGTCCTCGCCGCCACCGGTCTGCCGCTCAACGAGCGCGGCCGGCTCAAGTGCACCGCGAAGCTCCAGGTGGAGGGCGTCGAGCACGCCTGGGCGGCCGGGGACGCGGCCGCCGTACCGGACGTCACCTCGGACGAGAAGGACAAGGAGTGCGCGCCCAATGCGCAGCACGCGGTGCGCCAGGCCAGGGCGCTCGCCGAGAACGTCGCCGCGTCCGTCAACGGACAGCCCCTGCGCGAGTACGCGCACAAGTACGTGGGCTCGGTCGCCTCGCTCGGCCTCCACAAGGGCGTCGCCCATGTCTACGGCCGCAAGCTCAAGGGCTACCCTGCGTGGTTCATGCACCGCGCCTACCATCTGAGCCGCGTCCCCACCTTCAACCGCAAGGCGCGCGTGCTCGCCGAGTGGACGCTCGCCGGCCTGTTCAAGCGGGAGATCGTCTCGCTCGGCTCGCTGGAGCACCCGCGCGCCGAATTCGCGCTCGCGGCGGGCGGTGGCCCCGCCAAGCCGGGCCCCGAACCCGGGCCCAAGCGGCCCGGCGGCAAGGAGAACTGACGGTTGTCAGTGCGGTCCGCCACACTGGACGTGTGACCATAGGTGGGCCCACACCTGCACAGAGTGACCCAGCAGCCAGCGACACACGAGGCCAAGAGATCCGTGAACTTCACGCGTTGGAGCGCCCGGCTCCCCGGTACGCAGCGCCGCGCCGCCGCACGGACCGACCGGGGCTCCGTGCCCGCCGCGCGCGGTGAGTACGGGCCGGGGACCGACACCTGGCCGGACGACGACGGGGCGGAGGGCCCGGCGGCGCCCGCCCTGGAGGAGCTGTCGGTGCGTCAGCTCCTCGGCCGGCTCCCGGCCCTCGCCGCCCTGGTGTACGGCCCGGAGCACCGAGTGGCGTACGTGAACGACGCGTACGCGACGACGTTCGGCCCCCGCCCCGTGGGCGCCCCCGCCGCCAAGGCCCTGCCCGAGCTGGACGAGCTGGGCCTGCTGCCGCTGATGGACCAGGTGCTGCGCAGCGGCAAGCCCCGTACGGTCAAGTCCCGCAAGGCCCAGGGCGGCGGGTCGTACACGGTCACCTGCACCCCCGTCGAGATCCCCGCGCGCGGGGCGGCGGGCGGCGGGGTGCTCGTCTTCGCCGCCGACGTCACCGACCACGCCGAGGCCGCCGAGCGGCTGCGCGCCAGCGAGCGCCGCCACCGCGAGACCGCCGTGACGCTCCAGCGCTCCCTGCTCCCGCAGGAGCTGGAGCAGCCCGACGACCTGCGGGTCGCTGTCACGTACCAGCCGGGCGGCACGGACGCGGCGGTCGGCGGCGACTGGTACGACGTGATCACCCTGGGGGCCGGGCGCACCGCGCTGGTGATCGGGGACGTGATGGGGCGCGGGGTCCGCGCGGCCGCCGTGATGGGCCAGCTCCGCACGGCGGTGCGGGCGTACGCACGCCTGGACCTGCCCCCGCACGAGGTGCTCCAGCTCCTTGACGGCCTGGCCGCCGAGATCGACGCCAGCCAGATCGCGACCTGTGTCTACGCGGTCCACGACCCCAACGAGGGCCTGCTGGTGTACGCCTCGGCGGGCCATCTGCCGCTCCTCGTACGCCACGCGGACGGCAGCGTGCACCGCGCGGCGGACCCGACCGGGCCCCCGCTGGGCACCGGCGGCTGGCTGCACACCTCCGGCACCATCGCCCTGCCGCCCGGCGCGACCGCCGTCCTCTATACGGACGGTCTGGTCGAGCGCAGGGAAGAGGACATCGACGAGGGCGTCGCCGCCCTGGAGCGCGCGCTGTCCGGCGCGGTCGGCACCCCGCAGGTCGTCTGCGACCGACTGATCCGCTCGCTGGGGGTGACCGCCGAGCACGACGACGACGTGGCGGTCCTGGTCCTCCAGCACCCGGCCCGTACGGGCCCGGACGCCGAGCTTTTCCACAACGCGGCGCTCGACCTGCTCGGCGGCGTGGAAGCCGCGCCACGCGCGCGTGCCTTCGCGTCCGGGGTGCTGGCCTCCTGGCGCTTCCCCGCGGAGCTGCGAGACCTGGGCGTCCTGGCGGCGAGCGAGCTGGTCGCCAACTCCCTCCAGCACGGCACCCCGCCGATGCGGCTGCGGCTGCGCCGCACCGACCGCCGGCTGATCATCGAGGTGACGGACGGCGACGACCACCTGCCGCGCCGCCGCCGCGCCGAGCCCGGGGACGAGTCAGGACGAGGCATCTCGATCGTCGCGACGATCGCCTCGTCCTGGGGTTCGCGCCGCACTCCGGGCGGCGGCAAAGCGGTGTGGTGCGAGTTCGCCCTGCCGGGCTGAGGGCCGTACGGCCGGCGGCTCAGGCCGCCGCGCCGACCTGCTCGTTCCTGTGCACGGCGACCACCCGCGACGGGGCCGCGAGCATCGGCTGGTCCTGCGCGGGCGTCAGCTTCCTGCCGAGCCGCAGCGCGAGCACGGTGATGCCGAGCGAGAACAGGATGAACGTCACGATGTACGGGCCGTGCAGCGTGGCGCCCATGGGACCGCCGACGAACGGGCCGAGCGCCAGCGCCATCTGCTTGACCAGCGCGAACGCCGAGTTGTACTGGCCGACCATCGCCTCGGGCGCCAGGTCCGCGACGAGCGGCGCCACGGTCGGCGACAGCATCGCCTCACCGAGCCCGAAGAGCGCGTACGTGGAGATGAACGCGGCGGTCGCCATGGTCTGGCTGCCGTGGCCGAGCCCCGCGTACCCGGCGAAGAGCCAGGCCACGGTCCAGATGAGCCCCACGGACGCGATGACGCGGCTGCGGCGGCGGCGCTCGACGAAGCGCAGCACCAGGAACTGGGCGACCACGATGACGGCGGTGTTGGCGGCCAGGGCGATGCCCAGGGTCGACGGCTCGATCCCGGCGGCCTCGGTGCCGTACGCCGCGAGACCCGACTCGAACTGCCCGTAGCAGGCGAAGAACAGCACGAAGCCGAGGACGCAGAGCTGGAGCATGGCGCGGTGCCCGAGCACGGCCCGGAAGCCGCTGCCGCTCTTGCCGCCCCTGGGGCGGGCGTCCGCGATGACCGCGTTGTGCGGCAGTTTCACGGACAGCGCGATCGCGGCGAGGACCAGGAACATCCCGGCCTCGATGGCGAAGAGCAGGGTGAAGGACGACGGACGGCTCTCGTCGACGATCTGGCCGCCGAAGAGCCCGCCGATGCCGAGCCCGAGGTTCTGCAGGAAGAACTGCGTGGCGAAGGCACGGGTACGCGAGGTCGGCGACGAGGACCACACGATCATGGTGGCGAGCGCCGGCTGCATGACGGCGGTGCCCGCGCCGAGCAGCGCGGCGGACCCGAGGACGGTCACCAGGTTGTTCGCGAGCCCCAGCGAGAGCGCGCCCACGGCGGTGGTCACCGCGGCGCCGACCAGCACGGGCAGGGGGCCGCGCCGGTCGATGACCCGGCCGGTGAAGAGCAGCGCGACGAGCGCGGCCAGGGCGAAGACGCCGAGGACGATCCCGGCCCAGAAGGAGCCGAGCCCTCGCACCGAAGCCACGTAGATGTACAGATACGGAACGGTGAACCCGAGTCCGAACGCGCTCAGCGCGTTCCCCGTCTGGATTCGGCGCATCGCCGCGCCCATCACCTTGGTCACACTCACCACCTTGAGGTCTCGAAGTGGAAGTCCTCGAACCTGAAGGTCTCAAGGGCGAAGACTTCAACACTAAAGTTAGAACCTCAACAATACACACTCAAGGACTTAGATGCCAACGCACCCCGTGCGATACTCGCCGCATGGCTGAGACCACCGAGCGCGGCGGGCCCACCGGCCCAGCCGGCCCCGAGGAGCCGACCCTCGACGAGCAGATCGCGGCGTACCAGCGCGAGTTCCGTGACCTCGACCCCCAGGTCGAGAAGGTCGTTTCGGCCCTGGGCCGGCTGAACCGCCGGATGAACGTGGCGTACGGACGCCAGGTCGCCGCACTCGGCATCAGCAACGCCGAGTGGGAGGTCCTGAAGACCCTCGTCCTCGCGGGCAAGCCGTACCGCCTGGGCCCGGGCGAGCTGGCCAAGCGCCTCGGCCTCACCCCCGCCGCCATGACCCACCGCATCGACCGCATGGCGGGCGAAGGCCTGGTCACGCGCGACCGGGACGAGAACAACCGGGTGCGGGTCATCGTCGAGCTGACCGACGAGGGCCGTACGAAGTGGCTGGAGGCCATGCAGATGGCCACCGACTTCGAGGAGGACCTGCTCCAGGACCTCACCCCGGACGAGCGCGGGGCCCTCGGCGAGATGCTGATCCGCCTGCTGCGACGGGTGGAGCACGCCCAGCCGGACGCGGGGGGACGGCTCACGGACCTGGACTGAGGAGGTCCGGCCCGGGGGTTCCGAAGGGGGCCCGGCCGGGGTTCCAGCCGGGGGTTGACACCCCTCTCCCAGGTGCGTAAGGTTCTTCGAGTTGTCACGGAGCCGGAACGGTTCTGCGGCAGCCGTCCGCCGCAGATTTGCGGCAACCCCATCTCAGTACGACCTCCCGATCGGGATGAATTTCGGCATGCCGAATTCCATTCGAAGGGGGTTGGATGGATCGGTCGGTCCGATTAGGAGCCGCCCAGGAAATCCGCTAGAGTTTGGGACGTCGGAACGGCCCAACGGCCGGGAAGACAAACCGACTTGAACCGGGAGACCGGAAAGCAGGCCCGAAAGGATCTGATAGAGTCGGAACCGCCGGAAAGCCGAAAGGCCGGAAAGCGAGTCCCGCTGACTGGGAATCGGACACGAAAGAGTCTGATAGAGTCGGAAACGAAGGAAGCGCCCGGAGGGCCCGGAAACGGGAACAA
>NZ_JBHWUR010000183.1:0-8217 GCF_042737755.1 Streptomyces sp. NPDC059994 | reverse complement strand
GGCCTGGACCGCGCTCGTCCTGGTGTCCGGCCGGGCAGCGGCGCCACCACGTCCCGGAACCTGGTGGCGATGCCGCTGGTCACCGAGGCCGCCTCGACCGCGCTCGGGAGCACGAGCGGCTGCCGGCCCTGGTGCATGCCGCCGCCCCGCTGCCAGGCCCAGTACGCGTCGACGCCCTCCGGCGCGGCCCGCAAGTAGCCCTGGCGGCCGGTGAAGTCGGGGGTGACGGGCGCGCCCTCCCTGAGTCGCCGCACCGCCTCTTCGTCGGGACCGGCGTAGTCGGCCGGGACGGCGCCCGGCTTCACATAGGCGGTCTCGACCCCGGGCAGCGCGGCCAGCCGGGCGGCGATCTCCTCGGCCCGGTCCGCCCCGCCGCGTACACGGTGGAAGAGCGACAGGCCGGGCGGCGCGCCCCGGCCGAAGAGCGGTTCGAGCGCCAGCTGCTGGTCGCCGAGGAACATGGTGAGCGCCGTGGTGTCCGCTCCGGAATCCGGGCGGGCGACGACGATCAGCTCCGGCTCGGCGCCTTGGTAGGTGAATCCGGCTCCATCGGGTCCGGGGCCCGCCGTTCCGGGGCCCTGGCCCGGGAATACCTGGTCGGTCATGGCCGCTCCCGCTCGCATCTGATGCCGTTGTCGGATCGGGCCCGCGCGCGTCCCTGCCCGGCACACCCTGCTACCGGGATGCCGACTCGTCCACCCCGTCGGTCAATTGGGTTTGGAATGAAGGGGAGTTGGGCAACGTGTGCAATTCGGCCGGGAAGCGATGCCACGCCCCGTCCCGGGCCCGCTGGGAAGTCCGGTGCGGCACGGCGCCCTCAAGGGGCGCGGGGCTGTGACATCGTGCGGCTCCGCCGCGTGGGTGCGACCAGCCACCGGCGACCCGCGGTCGAGTACCAAGCGGCTCGCTAGTCCTCCGACGACTCCGAGCCCTCGCCCGGCTCGTCCGGATCCTCGCGCGTCGGCTTGGGCGGCCGCGTCCGCCCACTGCTGGTGTCGCGCAGATACGACGTGGACTCGCCCCCGTCCGTGGCGTGCCCGCCGGGCGCCTGCCCCGGTCCGGGCCCGCCGTCGCGCCGCCGCAGATACCGCTCGAACTCGCGGGCGATCGCCTCGCCGGACGCCTCGGGCAGGTCCGCGGTGTCCCGCGCCTCCTCCAGCGTCTGGACGTACTCGGCCACTTCGCTGTCCTCGGCCGCCAGCTGGTCCACCCCGAGCTGCCACGCCCGGGCGTCCTCGGCCAGCTCGCCCAGCGGGATGCGCAGGTCGATGAGGTCTTCGAGGCGGTTGAGCAGGGCGAGCGTGGCCTTGGGGTTCGGCGGCTGCGACACATAGTGGGGCACCGCCGCCCAGAGGCTGACCGCCGGGACGCCCGCGTGGGTGCATGCCTCCTGGAGGATGCCGACGATGCCGGTGGGGCCCTCGTACCGGGTCTCCTCCAGGTCCATCGTGCGGGCCAGGTCCGGGTCGGAGGTGACCCCGCTGACCGGGACCGGGCGGGTGTGCGGGGTGTCTCCGAGCAGCGCGCCCAGGATCACCACCATCTCGACGCCCAGCTCGTGCGCGAAGCCGAGGATCTCGTTGCAGAACGAGCGCCAGCGCATCGACGGTTCGATCCCGCGCACCAGGACCAGATCGCGCGGCTTGTCGCCACCGACCCGGACGACGGAGAGCCGGGTGGTGGGCCAGGTGATCCTGCGGACCCCGCCCTCAAGGAACACGGTCGGCCGGTTGACCTGGAAGTCGTAGTAGTCCTCGGCGTCGAGAGCGGCGAAGACCTCGCCCTTCCACTCGCGCTCCAGATGAGCGACGGCTGAGGAGGCGGAGTCGCCCGCGTCGTTCCAGCCCTCGAACGCGGCGATCATGACCGGGTCGACCAGCTCGGGAACTCCCTCCAGCTCGATCACCCAGTGCCTCCCTCCGAAGTTCTCATGCGTACGCCCCAACCTTACGGCTTCAGCACTACCCCGCCGCAGCCCCCGTGCACGGCACCGTCCACGCCGGAGTGATCCCCGCATGAACGGCCGGCAGCCGGGGCAGAGCGCGGTCTCTCTAGTGATTCATCCGAGCTATGCGAGGAAAATTTTCGTCCCGCCCCTGGACTGTGGCGCTTGTCCGGCGCTATACATCGCAATACATCGGATGACCGCGAGAGGTCGGATGTTCGAGCAGAAGTTCGTCGCAAGAGTTCTTCAGCCAGGACTCAGCCACAGGGGGCATGCATGAGGCCGAGTGTCACCGGGTTCGACGTATACGACATCCGCTTCCCCACCTCGGAGCAACTCGACGGCTCGGACGCGATGAACCCCGACCCGGACTACTCGGCCGCCTATGTGGTGCTGCGCACCGACGGCCCGGCCCGGACCGAGGGCCACGGCTTCGTCTTCACCATCGGCCGGGGCAACGACGTCACCGCCGCCGCCATCGAGGCGCTGCGGCCGTACGTGGTGGGCCGCCCGGCGCCGAGCAGCGCCGCCGATCTCGCGGCCCTCCACCACGACCTCACCCATGACTCGCAGTTGCGCTGGCTCGGCCCGGAGAAGGGCGTCACGCACATGGCGGCCGGCGCGGTCGTCAACGCGGCCTGGGACCTGGCCGCGACCGCCGCCGGAGTGCCCGTCTGGGAGTTCCTGGCCGCGATGACCCCCGAGGAGCTGGTCTCCCTCGTGGACTTCCGCTACCTCACCGACGTACTGACCCGCGAGGAGGCGCTCGCCCTGCTGCGCGCCGCCGAACCGGGCCGCGCCGAGCGGGCCCGGCTGCTGCGCGCCGAGGGCTATCCCGCCTACACCACCTCGCCCGGCTGGCTCGGCTACGACGACGACAAGCTGGTCCGGCTCGCCAAGGAGGCCGTCGCGGACGGCTTCGCGCAGATCAAGCTGAAGGTCGGCGCCGACCTCGACGACGACGTACGGCGGCTGCGGCTGGCGCGTGCGGCGGTCGGCCCCGGCATCCGCATCGCCGTCGACGCCAACCAGCGCTGGGACGTGCCGGACGCGCTGCGCTGGATGGCCGCGCTCGCCCCGTACGCCCCGCACTGGATCGAGGAGCCGACCAGCCCCGACGACATCCTCGGCCACGCCGCCGTACGCGCCGGGCAGCCGGTGAAGGTGGCCACCGGCGAACACGTGGCCAACCGGGTCGTGTTCAAGCAGCTCCTCCAGGCCGGCGCGGTCGACTTCGTACAGATCGACGCGGCCAGGGTCTCCGGAGTCAACGAGAACCTGGCGATCCTGCTGCTCGCCGCCAAGTACGGCGTTCCCGTCTGTCCGCACGCGGGCGGCGTGGGCCTGTGCGAACTCGTCCAGCACCTGGCGATGTTCGACTACGTGGCCGTCTCCGGCACCCGCGAGGACCGCGTCATCGAGTACGTCGACCACCTCCACGAGCACTTCACCGACCCGGCCGTCATCGAGGGCGGCCGCTACCGCGCACCCCGCGCCCCGGGCTTCTCGGCCCGGATGCGCCCCGAGTCGATCGCCGCCTACCGCTACCCGGACGGACCGCAATGGCGGGCCCGCCGCCCGGCCCAGGAGGTCATCTCATGAGCACCCCGCGGGAGTTCACCGCACCCGACGCCGCACCCCGGGACCTCACCGGGATGGCCGCGCTTGTCACCGGCGGCGCTTCCGGGATCGGCGCGGCCACCGCCGGGCTGCTCGCCGCCCGGGGAGCCCGCGTCGCCGTGCTCGACCGGGACGTCAAGGGCGCCCCGCACGGCACCCTCGCCCTGGAGGCGGACGTCACCGACGACGCGGGCGTACGGGAGGCGGTGGCCCGGGCCGCGCGCGAGTTCGGCGCCCTGCACACGCTCGTCTCCAACGCCGGGACCGGCGCCACCGGCACCGTCGAGGACAACGACGACGCCGAGTGGCACCGGGTCCTCGACGTCAACGTCCTCGGTATGGTCCGCGTCGCCCGCCACGCGCTGCCGCACCTGCGGCGCGCGGCCCGGGAGCGGCCCGGCCACGTCTCCATCACCCACACCTGCTCGATCGCCGCCACCGCGGGCCTGCCGCAGCGCGCCCTGTACAGCGCCGCCAAGGGCGCCGTGCTCTCCCTCACCCTCGCCATGGCCGCCGACCATGTGGCCGAGGGGATCCGGGTGAACTGCGTCAACCCGGGCACGGCGGACACCCCGTGGGTCGCCCGGCTGCTCGCCGGGGCCGACGACCCGGAGGCCGAACGGGCCGCGCTGCGGGCCCGCCAGCCCATGGGACGGCTGGTCACCGCCGACGAGGTGGCCGCCGCCATCGCGTATCTGGCGAGCCCGGCCGCGTCCTGCGTCACCGGTACCGCCCTGGCCGTCGACGGCGGCATGCAGGGTCTGCGCCCGCGCCCCACCATCTGAGCCGCGAACCGCGAAGGACACCACCATGAGAGTGCGTACGACGACTGCCGCCGCCTGCTGTGTACTTCTTGCGGCCGGGGCACTGGCGGGCTGCAACCGCGACTCCGGCGGCGGCACCGGGGACAAGAAGGTCGGCATCGACCTGCCGCGCAGCGACAGCGACTTCTGGAACTCCTACCAGCAGTACATACAGAAGGGCACGAAGGCGGGCGAGGTCTCCGCGCTGCCGCTCACCAACTCGCAGAACGACATCGGCAAGCTCGTCGCCAACGTCACCGCCTTCATGGACCGGGGCGCCAAGGCCGTGATCATGGCCCCGCAGGACACCGGCGCGGTCGCCTCGACCCTGGAGACCCTCCACAGCAAGAAGATCCCGGTCGTCAGCGTCGACACCCGCCCCGACAAGGGCGACGTCTACATGGTCGTACGGGCCGACAACAAGGCGTACGGCGAGAAGGCCTGCACGTTCCTCGGCGAACAGCTGAAGGGGAAGGGCAAGGTCGCCGAGTTCCAGGGCGATCTGTCCTCCATCAACGGCCGCGACCGGTCCCAGGCGTTCAAGGCCTGCATGGCCAAGGCCTACCCCGGCATCCAGGTCTTCGAGCTGGCCACCGACTGGAAGGGCGACGTCGCCTCCGCCAAGCTCCAGTCGACGCTCGCCGCCCACCCCGACCTGAACGGCATCTATATGCAGGCGGGCGGCGTCTTCCTCCAGCCCACCCTCGCCCTCCTGGAGCAGAAGCACCTCCTGAAGCCGCCGGGCGCCCCCGGCCACATCACCATCGTCTCCAACGACGGCATCCCCGAGGAAATCGACGCCATCAAGGCCGGGAAGATCGACGCCACCGTCTCCCAGCCCGCCGACCTCTACGCCAAGTACGCGCTGTACTACGCCAAGGCGGCCCTGGACGGAAAGACCTTCAAGGAGGGCCCGACCGACCACGGCTCCACCATCGTCAAGATCCCCGGCGGGTACGAGGACCAGCTCCCGGCGCCCCTGGTGACCCGGGCCAACGCCGGTGACCCGGCGCTGTGGGCCAACCAGCTCCAGAAGAAGGGCTGACCGTGAGCGCCGAGCCCGCCCTGGACGCCCGGGGGATCGTCAAGCGCTTCGGGCCGACCCTGGCGCTCGACTCGGTCGCGCTGACCGTGCGGCCCGGCGAGTCCCACGCGCTCGTCGGCCGCAACGGCGCGGGCAAGTCCACGCTGGTCGGCGTGGTCACCGGACTGCACCGCCAGGACGCCGGCACGGTGGCGTTCGGCGGGTCGCCCGCGCCCGCCTTCGGGGACAGGGCGGCCTGGCAGTCCAAGGTGGCGTGCGTCTACCAGCGGTCCATGGTCGTCCCGGACCTCACCGTCGCCGAGAACCTCTTCCTGAACCGGTTCGAGGGCGGCCCGATCCGCTGGGGACGGCTGCGCCGGCGCGCGGCGGACCTGCTCGCCGGGTACGGGGTGAACGTCGACCCGGACGTAAGGGCACGTGAACTGACCGTCGAGCAGCGCCAGTTCGTGGAGATCGCCCGCGCCCTCTCCTTCGGCGCCCGGCTGATCGTCCTGGACGAGCCGACCGCCCAGCTGGACGCGCGCGGCATCGAGCGCCTGTTCACCAAGCTGCGCGAGCTCCAGGCCCAGGGGGTGGCGTTCCTCTTCATCTCGCACCACCTCCAGGAGGTGTACGAGCTGTGCACCGCCGTCACCGTCTACCGCGACGCCCGCCATGTGCTGACCGCGCCGGTGGCCGAGCTGGCCAAGGACGACCTGGTGGCCGCGATGACCGGTGAGGCGGGCCGCGGAGCCTCCTGGCACGCGGGCGCCCGTGCGGTGCGCGAGGACGCGGACCCGGTACTGACGACCGAAGGGCTCGCCCTGGACGGCGAGTTCGAGCCGGTCGACCTCACCGTACGCCCCGGCGAGGTGCTGGGCCTCGCGGGGGCCGCGGCCAGCGGGAACACCGCGCTCGGCGAGACCCTGGCCGGGATGCGCCGGGCGAGCGCGGGGCGGATCGCGGTGCGCGGCCGGGCGGTGAAGCCGGGCAGCGTGCCGCACGCGCTCGACGCGGGCATCGGCTACATCCCCGAGGACCGGCACCGCCAGGGTCTGGTGCCCCAGCGCTCGGTCGCGGAGAACGCCACGCTCACGGTCACCGGCCGGCTCGGGCCGTGGGGGACCGTACTGCCCTCCCGTACGAGGGAGTTCGCCCGGTCGATGATCGCCTCGCTCGACATCAAGACCCGGGGGCCCAGGCAGCCGGTGTCCGGGCTCTCCGGCGGCAACCAGCAGAAGGTCGTGGTGGCGCGGGCCCTGGCCAGGAGACCGGTGGCGCTGGTCGCGGTGCGCCCCACGGCCGGGGTCGACGTCAAGTCCAAGGAGGCGCTGCTCGCGGTGGTGCGGCGGGTCGCCGACGAGGGGAACGCCGCCGTGATCGTCTCCGACGAACTGGACGATCTGCGCGTGTGCGACCGGGTGCTCGCACTGTTCCACGGGCGGGTCGTCGCCGAATACGACAGCGGGTGGACCGACCGGGAACTGGTCGCCGCCATGGAAGGTGTGGGGGAGCGGCCATGACCGAGACGGTGACCAAGGCGCCGGCCGAGCTGACGGGCGCGGGCGCGCGGCGGCGGCTCGCGCATGTGCGCTGGAGCGACTTCTCGCTGGTCCCGGTGATCCTGGTGCTGATGGTGATCGGCTTCGTCGTCTCGCCGGTCTTCCTCACCTCGGACAACCTGATCAGCGTGATCCAGCAGTCCTCCGAGCTGAGCCTGCTCGTGCTCGGCCAGGCGCTGATCCTCATCTGCGGCCGGATGGACCTCTCCCTGGAGTCCACGATCGGCATCGCGCCGGTGATCGCGATGTGGCTGGTGCTGCCGTCGCAGGGCGGCCGGTTCGCCGGGCTCGGCCTGCTGCCCGCCTGGACGGCGATCCCGCTCTGCCTCCTGGTGGGTGTGGCGATCGGTACGGTCAACGGCTTCCTGATGCTCAAGCTGAACGTCAACGGGTTCATCGCCACCCTGGGCATGCTGACGATGCTGCGCGGCCTCCACGTCGGCATCACCGAGGGCAAGTCGATCACCGAGGTGCCGGAGTCCTTCCGTTACCTCGGCAGGACCGACTGGCTGGGCGCCCCGGCCGCCGTCTGGATCTGTCTGACGCTCTTCGCCGTCGGCGGCGCCGCGCTCGCCTGGCTGCGCCACGGGCGGGCGCTGTACGCGATCGGGGGCAACCCGGAGGCGGCGCGGGCCGCCGGGATCCGGGTGGACCGGATCACCTGGGCGGTCCTGGCGATCGGTGGCCTGCTCGCCGCGTTCGCGGGGATCCTCTACACCGGCCACTACGGTTCGGTGGCCGCGACCCAGGGCAACGGCTGGATCTTCCAGGTGTTCGCGGCGGCGGTGATCGGCGGGATCAGTCTGAAGGGCGGCCGGGGCACGCTGTTCGGCGCGCTCACGGGTGTGCTGACGCTGCAACTGGTGGTCAACGTCATGACCCTGGGCGGGGTCCCGGCGCTGTGGAACCAGTTCCTGAACGGGGCGATCATCATCGTCGCGCTGGTGATCTCGCGCTTCGCGAGCGGAGAGAAGCAGGACTAGCGCCTGTCCGGCGGATCTGGTTGGCCTCGGTCCAGGGTGCCTCTTTCGGTGCTGGTGAGCGGGGGTCTGGTGCGTCCAGCTGCAAGGCGGAGGATTGAGTCGACGCGGAGGGTCGGCGATTGACGACAACGCCGCAGATGGGCGTGCCAGACCCCCGCGTGCCGACCGGATCCGCCGGACAGGCCCTAGTAGTGCTTGGTCAGGTTGGTGCGGGGTCGGGGATGTTGCGGTGACAGGTGGGGCAGGCGCCGGTCCAGGCTGCGAGGAGTATCTGCACTTC
>NZ_JBHWUR010000182.1:0-8278 GCF_042737755.1 Streptomyces sp. NPDC059994 | reverse complement strand
ACCTTGCGGTGGGCGCCCCCCGTCTTTCAGGGGCGCGGGGCTGTGTCGTTATGCGGCTCCGCCGCGTGGGCGCGACCAGCACGGTCCGCAGCCGAAAGCCGCGCCCCTGTCAGACTCAGCTATGCGTACGCAGCAACGTCCGCATGGTCCGCATCGCGACAGAAAGGTTCGCGAGATCGAACGCGTCCGAGCCCTGGATCTCCTCCAGGGTGCTGCGGGCGCGTCCGAGGATCGCCGCGTTCTTCTCCTCCCACGCCTTGAAGCGCTGCTCGGGCGACGACTTGCCGTTGCCGACCGAGAGCACGTCCTGGGTGAGACCCGCGTGCGCCGCGTACAGGTCCTCGCGGATGGAGGCGCGGGCCATGGACTGCCAGCGGTCGGCCCGCGGCAGCTCGATGATCCGGTCCATCAGCTGGGTGATCCGCAGCCGGTCCGCGAGGTCGTAGTACACCTCGGCGACGGCCAGCGGGTCCTTGCCGGTGCGGCCCGAGATCGCCACGACGTCGAGCGACGGGAACGCAGAGGAGAACCCGGCGACCCGGCGCGCGAGCACGTCCGGCACCCCGGCGGCGGTGAGCTCGTCCAGGATCGACTGGTACCACTCCAGGTCCGCGCCCTTGAGCATCTTCGCCAGCTCGCCCCAGACCTTCTCGACGCCCTCGGCGAAGTCGGCGATGGTCTCGGCGATCTGGAGCGGCTGCGGCCGGTTGTTGAGCAGCCAGCGCGTGCCGCGCTCGACGAGACGGCGCGAGTGCAGCCGGATGCGGGTCTGGACGTCGGCGTCGACCTTGTTGTCGAGCGCCTCGACCGCGTCCCACACCGCGCTCAGACCGAAGATCTCGCGGGCCGCGGTCTGCGCCCGGACGATCTCCTCCATGGACGCGCCGGTCTCCTCCCGCAGCCGGTGCAGGAAGGTCGAACCACCGGTGTTGACCGTGTCGTTGACCAGGACCGTGGTGACGATCTCGCGGCGCAGCGCGTGCCCGTCGATGGCCTCGGCGAACTTCTCGCGCAGCTGCTCCGGGAAGTACGCGTGGAGCAGCTTCTGCAGGTACGGGTCGTCCGGCAGGTCCGTGTGGATCAGCTCGTCGGCCACCGTGATCTTGGTGTAGGCCAGCAGGACCGCGAGCTCGGGCTGGCTGAGCCCGCGCCCGTTGTTGAGCAGCTCGCGGATCTGGCGGTCGGTCGGCAGGAACTCCAGCCCCCGGTCCAGGTGGCCGTCGCGCCCGAGGCGGCGCATGAACCGCTGGTGGGCGTGGAGCAGCGACGGCGACTGCGCGACCGCGTTGGCCAGGGCCGTGTTCTGCGCGTAGTTGTTGCGCAGCACCAGCTGGCCGACCTCGTCGGTCATCTGGGCGAGGATCTTGTTGCGCTGCTTGACGGTCATGTCGCCGTCCGTGACCAGACCGTTGAGCAGGATCTTGATGTTCACCTCGTGGTCGGAGGTGTCCACGCCCGCGCTGTTGTCGATCGCGTCGGTGTTGACCTTGCCGCCGTTGCGGTCGAACTCGATCCGGCCGAGCTGGGTCAGACCCAGGTTGCCGCCCTCGCCGACGACCTTGACCCGCAGGTCCTCGCCGTTGACGCGGATCGCGTCGTTGGCCTTGTCGCCGACGTCCGCGTTGGACTCGGCGGACGACTTCACATACGTACCGATGCCGCCGTTCCACAGCAGGTCCACCGGCGCCTTGAGGATCGCCTGCATCAGCTCGGCGGGCGTCAGCTTGGCGACGCCCTGCTCGATGCCGAGGGCCGCGCGCATCGGCGCGTTGACCGGGATCGACTTGGCGGTACGCGGGTGGATGCCGCCGCCCGCGGACAGCAGCTCCTTGTTGTAGTCCGCCCAGGAACTGCGGGGCAGGTCGAACAGGCGGCGGCGCTCGGCGTACGAGACGGCCGCGTCCGGGGACGGGTCGATGAAGATGTGGCGGTGGTCGAAGGCGGCGACCAGGCGGATGTGCTCGGAGAGCAGCATGCCGTTGCCGAACACGTCACCGGACATGTCACCGACACCCACGACCGTGAAGTCCTGGGTCTGGCTGTCGTGGCCGAGCTCGCGGAAGTGCCGCTTGACGGACTCCCAGGCACCGCGCGCGGTGATGCCCATGCCCTTGTGGTCGTATCCGGCGGAGCCGCCGGAGGCGAACGCGTCACCGAGCCAGAAGTCGTAGCTGATCGCCACGTTGTTGGCGATGTCCGAGAAGGTCGCGGTGCCCTTGTCGGCGGCGACCACCAGGTAGGTGTCGTCCTCGTCGTGGCGCACCACGTCGGCCGGCGGCACGACCTCGCCCGCCACCAGGTTGTCGGTGATGTCGAGCAGCGCCGAGATGAACGTCTTGTACGAGGCGATGCCCTCGGCCAGCCACGCGTCGCGGTCCACGGACGGGTCCGGGAGCTGCTTGGCGACGAAGCCGCCCTTGGCGCCGACCGGCACGATGACGGTGTTCTTCACCATCTGCGCCTTGACCAGGCCGAGGATCTCCGTACGGAAGTCCTCGCGGCGGTCGGACCAGCGCAGACCACCGCGCGCGACCTTGCCGAAGCGCAGGTGCACGCCCTCGACGCGCGGCGAGTACACCCAGATCTCGAACGCCGGGCGGGGCGCCGGCAGGTCCGGGATGGCCTGCGGGTCGAACTTCATCGAGACGTACGCGTGGGGGTTGCCCTCGGCGTTCTTCTGGAAGTAGTTCGTCCGCAGCGTCGCCTTGATGACGGTGAGGAAGGAGCGCAGGATGCGGTCCTCGTCGAGCGAGGCGACCTGGTCGAGCGCGCCGTCCAGCTCTTCGAGCAGACCGTCGGTGAGCTCGGTGCCCGCGCTCTGGCGGCCCGGCGACATCCGCGCCTCGAAGAGCGAGATCAGCAGCCGGGTGGTGTGGACGTTGTCGCGGAGGGTGTCCTCCATGTAGTCCTGGCTGAAGGTCGAACCGGCCTGGCGCAGGTACTTGGCGTAGGCGCGCAGCACCATCGCCTGGCGCCAGTTGAGCCCGGCGCGCAGCACCAGCGAGTTGAAGCCGTCGTTCTCGGCGGCGCCGGTCCAGGTGGCGGCGAAGGCCTCCTGGAAGCGTTCGCGGGCGTCGTCCGCGAGGTAGTCGCCGCCGCCGTTGAGCTTCTTCGGCAGGCGCAGGCCGAAGTCGTAGATCCACGCGTGCGTGCGGTCCGCGCAGCGCAGCTCGTAGGGGCGCTCGTCGGTGACCTCTACGCCCAGGCGCTGGAGGACCGGCAGCACGGCCGAGAGCGAGACCTGCTCGCCGATGCGGTAGATCTTGAAGCGGCGCTCGCCGGGCGCCGCGTTGACCGGCTCGTACAGCGAGAGCGCGAAGTCCTTGCGGCCGTGGGTGAGCTGCTCCAGGTGGACCAGGTCGGCCACGGCGGCGCGCGGCGAGTGGTCGGCCTTGTAGCCCTCGGGGAAGGCGTGGCCGTAGCGGCGCAGCAGCTCGGCGGCGCGCTCCTCGCCGCATTCGGCGTTCAGCGCGTCCGAGAAGCCGTCGGCCCAGGAGCGGGCGGCCTCCACGAGGCGGGCCTCGATGCGCTCGCTGTCGGCGTCGGTGAGGTCGGGCAGCACGGTGCCGGCCGGCACGCGGACCACGAAGTGGAGCCGGGAGAGGATCGACTCGGTGTTCCAGGCGGTGAAGTCGACGCTGGTGCCGCCGAGCTCTTCCTTGAGGATGTCGATGAGCCGCAGCCGCACGCCCGTGGTGTAGCGGTCGCGGGGCAGGTAGATCAGCGCCGAGTAGTAGCGCCCGTACTCGTCCTGGCGCAGGTAGAGGCGCAGCCGGCGCCGCTCCTGGAGGTAGAGCACCGAGGTGACGATGGAGCGCAGCTGGTCGGCCGGGGTCTGGAACAGCTCGTCGCGCGGGTAGGTCTCCAGGATCTGGAGCAGGTCGCGGCCGTCGTGGCTGTTGGGCGAGAACCCGGCGCCGCGCAGCACCTCGTCGACCTTGCGGCGCACGACCGGCACCCGGCGGACCGACTCGGTGTACGCGGCCGAGGAGAACAGGCCGAGGAAGCGGCGCTCGCCGATCACGTTGCCGTTGTCGTCGAACTTCTTCACCCCGACGTAGTCGAGGTAGGAGGGCCGGTGCACGGTGGAGCGGCTGTTGGCCTTGGTGAGCACCAGGAGCTTGTGCTCGCGGGCCTTGGCGCGCGCGTCGGCGGGCAGCCGCTCGAAGGACGGGCTGACCGGGTGCCTGTCGTCGCCCGCGTGCTGCGGGTCGGAGCGCAGGATGCCGAGGCCGGTGCCGGGCACGGCCGCCAGCGAGTCGTCCTCGCGCAGTTCGTACTCGCGGTAGCCGAGGAAGGTGAAGTGGTCGTCGGAGAGCCAGCGCAGCAGCTCCCGGGCCTCGTCCACCTCCTCGTCGCGCAGGTCGCCGGCCTTGGGCTCCTTGGGGAGCTCGTCGGCGATGCGCAGCGAGGCGTCGCGCATCTTCTCCCAGTCCTCGACGGCTTCCCGTACGTCGGACAGCACCCGCAGCAGATCGGCGGTGATCTGCTTCAGGTCGGCGCGGTCGGTCTCGCGGTCGATCTCGACGTGGATCCAGGACTCGGTGAGCGCGTCGTGCGGCAGGCCGCCGCTCTGCGCGGCGGTGTCCAGGACCTCGATGAGCTTGCCGGTCACATCGCGGCGGACCACGACCTGCGGGTGGATCACGACGTGGATGCCGCGGCTCTGGCGGGAGAGCTCGTTGGTGACGGAGTCCACGAGGAAGGGCATGTCGTCGGTGACGACCTCGACGACCGAGTGGCTGCACGTCCAGCCGTTCTCCTCGACGGTCGGGGTGTGCACCCGCACGCTCGCGGTGCCCTGCGGGCGATTTTCGGCCAGCCTGTAATGCGACAGGGCGGCGCCGAAGACGTCGACCGGGTCGCGGTCGGCCAGGTCCTCGGGAGCGGTGTGCAGGTAGTAGCGCTGGAGGTACCCGAGGACGGCGTCCTGGCCAGGACCTTCCTCCCCCGTGGACCCGGTAGTGGCTGCCCGGTCCTGGGGGGCGCCCCCCAGACCGCCGGGGCCCCCCAACGGGCTGTTCTCAGCTACCCGGGCGGCCCGTGCGAGCAGCTCGGCCTTGGCTTCGTCCAGCTTGGTCTGCATGTCCTCTGGCTCCTGTCGCGCGCCGTTGCGTGACGTAGGTAGAAGCGGCGCAACGCCACGACGCGAGGTGTCCGGTCGAAGTCGACGCTATGCCGCGATGAGAGATGCCCGGGTCGTTACTGGCCATTTTCGGCGAAGGGCCCGGGATGCGGGAATCAGCGAGGGCCCGGGCACTGTGGCACTCCGGGCGCAGGGCAGGGGCGTCAGTGCCCCTGCGGGATATCGCGCTGATCACGGGTCAAGGCTATCGTCCCGCCCCCCCGAACCGTCACGAGCCGTATGTGTACAAAAGCGGGGCCCGAAGTTTGACACTCTGGACAGCGACGCGCACCGTCCGCGTGCCCTCTTGGCAAACCGGCCGGGCCGGGGCACGTTTGCCCCGTACGCGCGGTGCGCCGAGCGGCACAGCGCACCGCACCGCGCACACCCCGAGGAACAGCGGGGCGAAGAACCCCGCGCACCCTGTACGAGCCAGGCACGCACGGTCGACTCCGGGAGCACCGATGGCAGCCAAGATCCTGATCGTGACCGGCGACGCGGCGGAGTCGCTGGAGGTCCTCTACCCCTACCAGCGGCTGCGCGAGGAGGGCTACGACGTCCACATCGCCGCCCCCGCCCGCAAGAAGCTCCAGTTCGTGATCCACGACTTCGAGCCGGGCTTCGACACGTACACCGAGAAGCCGGGCTACACCTGGCCGGCCGACCTGGCCTTCTCGGAAGTCGATCCCGGCCAGTACGCCGCCCTGGTGATCCCGGGCGGCCGGGCGCCCGAATACCTGCGCAACGACCCCGAGCTGCGCAAGCTCCTCAAGGCCTTCTTCGACACGGACAAGCCGGTCGCCCAGATCTGTCACGGACCCCTCCTCACCGCCGCGATCGGCGGCCTCAGCGGCCGCCGGGTCACCGCGTACCCCGCCCTCGAACTCGACATGCAGGCCGCCGGCGCCAGCTTCCGCGACGCGGAAACGGTCGTCGACGGCACCCTGGTCTCCGCCCGTGCCTGGCCGGACCACTCCGCCTGGATGCGGGAGTTCCTCACGGTGCTGCGGGCGAAGGCGCCGGTGGCGTAGCCGGGCGCGACACCGACGCCTCCGTGTGGCAGGAACCCCTCCGGGCATCCCTGACCACCCATGGCCGCCGTGTGCGGGCCGTCTCCGGGCGTCCCGCACCATCCGGCGCCGCAGAGCCCACCGGGTGCGTACGAGGCCGTCAGCCCGCCAGCAGCTCCGCCGTCTCGACCGCCTCCGCCAGCGTGTCCACCACCGGCACCCCCGCCAGCGCGAGACTGGCCCGGCTGTGCGAACCGCCGGTGAACAGCACCGCCCGCGCTCCTACGTGCGCCGCGGCCACGGCGTCGTCCACCGCGTCCCCGATCACCACGATCCGGTCGGGGGATATCCCCTCGCCCGCCTCCCGCAGCAGCGTCAGATGCCGCACCATGTGCTCGGCCTTGCTGCCGTGCGAAGGGCCGGTGCGCCCGTCGACGCGCAGGAAGTGCTCGGTGATGCCGTGCCGCCGCACGATCGGCACCAGGTGCTCGTGCGGCGCCATCGACAGCAGCGACTGGCTGCGCCCGGCCGCCCGCCGCGCGGCGAGCAGCTCGGCCGCGCCCACCGTGAGCGCGCAGGCGTCCGCCCGGAGCCAGTAGTGCTTGTGGAACGCCTCGTCCATCACGAGCCACTCCGCCTCGGTCGGCAGCCGCCCCATCAGCCGCTCGTAGAAGCGGGGTATCGGCACGCAGTACAGCTCGCGGTACCGCTCCAGTGTGATCGGCCCAAGGCCGAGCTCCGCGAAGGCGGCGTTGGTCGCCTCGATGACCGTGGCGATGTCGTCGAGCAGTGTGCCGTTCCAGTCCCAGACCAGATGCGTCGTGCGCTTCCCCATGCCAGAACGGTACCCACCGCCACTGACAACGGACCCCCCGCGGGCCCATGAGGTGCCCAAGAGCGCAGGTCAGCCGGGCCGTCAGCCGATCAGGTTGGGAATCTCCTGCACCCCGAACCACAAGAGCTCGTGGTCCTCGGCCCCGTCGACCGTGAACTGCGCGTCGTCGTCGCCCTGGCCCGCCGCGCCCAGCGCGCCGGCCGCCGCGGCGACATCGGTGACCGCGTCGTCCGAGTCCACGTGCACCGCGGCCGCCTTGGCCAGCGGCACCGGGCCGGGGATCCGCACCTCGCCCAGCGCGCTCGCGTCCAGACCGCGGTCCGGGTCGGCCGAGGCGGCACCGTCGGGCACGTCCACGGCGACCACGACACGGCGCCTGGCGGCCTCCGGGTCCCCGGCGAGCAGCCGCAGCGACGCCGCCGCGGCCCGGCTGAGCGCCGCGTACTCCAGCTCCTCGATGTCGTCCGTGACGTACCACTCGCGCAGCCCCGGCGTGACGGCGTAGGCGGTCAGCGGGCCGGGGCCGAGCTCTCCCGCCGTGTGCGCCGTCGCGAGACCAGGGAGGGTCAGAGGGAGGTACACGCGCATGACAGGCCGCTCTTTTCTGGTCGGAGGACGCACTCAGGATACGTGCGGGAGTCCCCCTTCGGGTTGCCCGCGCGGCCTCGGCGGCCTCGGGGTGCGTGGCGCCGGAACCCCCGCCGCGACCGGCCCCGCCGGGCCTCGTATCACTCTGATAGGTGAATCTCCCGGGCCCCACCCCGCCCGTACCGCCGCCCTTGCGACCGGCGCCGCCGCCCCCGTACAAGATCCCCAACAGAAAGCTACTGGCCGGTATCAAAGGGGGCGACAGAGATGAACAGGACCGACAGGACGCGGACCGACGCGCGGACGCACAGGGCCCGGCCTGCGGGCCGCGGCGACCGTGTGGGGCCCGGGCCCGGCAGGCCGGGCGCCACCGCCGCGCTCGCGCGGCGCCAGCGGCTGCCCCGCTACTGGTTCGCGGAACGCCTCCTCGCCGTCCTCAGCGGCCACCGCCCGGTCCACTGGATGCTGGGGCACACCGTCGGCGAGGCGTACGAGCAGCTGGTGCTGCTCGCCCCGGCCAGCCCGCTGCGGGCCTCCGGGCGGCCGGTGGTGCGCCACTGCGACGAGTACGTGCCCCAGCCGGGCGTCATCGAGGCCTTCGCCCGTATCGGCGCCGGCGACCACGTACGCGCCATGGCCTTCCGCCTGGAGCAGGGGGCCGACCTGCGCTGGCGCTGTGCGGCCGTAGAAGTGGGGCCGGGCACCCGTACGGTGCCCGGC
>NZ_JBHWUR010000181.1:0-8308 GCF_042737755.1 Streptomyces sp. NPDC059994 | reverse complement strand
CCAGCAGCCCCCGGCCCCGCGCCGCGGCGACCGCCCGTCGGCCCCGCAGCCCGGCGCCCCGCGCGCCGAGCTGCCCGGCGGCGGCGCCCCGCAGCGCCCGCAGGCCGCGAGCTGGGGCAACGAGCAGGCGTCGCCGGACGGCCCGCGCGGCCATGAGGAGATCGAGCAGCACACCGGCCAGTACCCCCGGCCGCAGCTCGAAGACCGCCAGGGCCCCGGCTCCACGGCCGAGTTCGCCCGCCCGGACTTCGACGGGCCGCCGCCCGGCCGCCAGGACACTTCGTCGACCGGCCAGTTCGTCCGCCCGGACGTCTTCGGCGCGCCGCAGGGCGCCCAGGACCCCTCACCTCTGTCGCCGCAGGCGAACGGCCAGTTCGAGCGCCCCGGCACGTACGGCCAGAACAGCGGCCAGAACACGGGCCAGGGCAACGCCCAGAACACCGGCCAGAACACCGGCCAGTACGCCCGGCCGCCGATGGACGACCGCCAGGGACCCGGGGCCACCTCGGAGTTCGCCCGGCCGGACTTCGACGCGCCGCGTGCCCCGCAGCAGCCGCAGCCCCAGCAGTACCAGGCGCCGCAGCAGCAGCCCCGCCAGAACCAGGGGCCGCGTCCGGACGCCGGGAACCTGCCGCAGCAGTCGCAGCCCGAGGCACTGCCGCCGGCTCCGAACGCCGGTGACGGCCGTACGCCGCTGTACGACACCCTGGAGACCAACTGGTTCCACGGTCAGGGCGGTCAGGCCGGTCAGGCCGGTCAGAACGGCCAGCAGCCGGGGCAGCCCGCACCGGGCGCCCCGGGCCAGGTCAACCAGGGCCAGGGCAACCAGGGCCAGGGCGGACCCCAGGGTCTGCGTCCGGCGCAGCCTCCGGCCGCGGCGCCGCAGAGCGCGGAGCGCCGCCCGGCGCCCGTCCAGCGCGACGCCAACGGCGCGCCCGGCAACGGCTCCTGGCGCCCCTCGCCCAACGACGAACTCGTCCGCCAGGCCGAGCGGGCCCGCAAGCCCGCCGCCGGCGGTGTCACCACTTCCGGTCTGCCCAAGCGGGTCCCGCGTGCCAATCTGGTCGCGGGCACCGCACAGCAGCAGCAGAACCAGGCAGGCCCCCAGGTCTCGCGTGCGCCCGACGACGTGCGCGGCCGCCTGACCAATCTCCGCCGGGGTATCCAGCAGGGGCGGCAGGCCGGAAACGGCCCGTCGACCGGCAGTTTCTCGATGGACCCCACTCACCAGCAGGAGCGATAGTTGAGTCAGATGAGCCAGGCGGCGCAGAATCTGAACTGGTTGATCACCAACTTCGTGGACAACACCCCCGGGGTGTCCCACACGGTGGTGGTCTCCGCCGACGGCCTGCTGCTTGCCATGTCCGAAGGATTTCCGCGGGACCGGGCCGACCAGCTCGCGGCCGTGGCGTCCGGCCTCACCTCGCTGACCGCGGGTGCGTCCCGGATCTTCGAGGGCGGCACCGTCGCCCAGACCGTGGTGGAGATGGAGCGCGGCTTCCTCTTCCTCATGTCCGTCTCCGACGGCTCCTCGCTGGCCGTGCTCGCACACCCCGAGTGCGACATCGGCCTGGTCGGTTACGAGATGGCCCTCCTGGTCGACCGCGCGGGCTCCGTCCTCACCCCGGACCTGCGAGCGGAGCTCCAGGGGAGCCTGCTCCACTGAGGCCCCCCACTCAGTCAGAAACCACCGTCCGGCCGCACAACGCCCCCCACCGGCCACATCCGACGGCTCGAAGACACTCGCTGTCCCTGCTGTCCCGCCCGGAGGATCAATGACCCCGCCACCCGCCTCACACGATTCGTACGGCGCTCTGCACGACGCGCACTACGACAGTGAAGGCGACCAGCCGCTGGTCCGCCCGTACGCCATGACGGGCGGCCGGACCCGCCCGCGCTACCAGCTCGCCATCGAGGCCCTGGTCAGCACGACCGCGGACCCGGCGAACCTGGCCACGCTGCTCCCGGAGCACCAGCGGATCTGCCACCTGTGCCGCGAGGTCAAGTCGGTGGCGGAGGTCTCGGCGCTGCTGCAGATGCCGCTCGGCGTGGCCCGGATTCTTGTCGCCGACCTGGCGGAGGCCGGCATGGTGGCCATCCACCAGCCGGGCAATGGAGAGGCCGGCGGCACGCCGGATGTGACGCTGCTCGAAAGGGTGCTCAGTGGACTTCGCAAGCTCTAGCGGCGGAGCGGCACGCTCTACCACCTCCGCGAAGATCGTGGTGGCGGGCGGCTTCGGCGTGGGCAAGACCACGTTCGTCGGCGCCGTCTCGGAGATCAATCCGCTGCGTACCGAGGCCGTCATGACGTCCGCTTCCGCGGGCATCGACGACCTCACCCACACCGGGGACAAGACCACCACCACGGTGGCCATGGACTTCGGCCGCATCACCCTGGACCAGGACCTGATCCTGTACCTCTTCGGTACGCCGGGCCAGGACCGCTTCTGGTTCATGTGGGACGACCTGGTCCGCGGCGCGATCGGCGCCGTCGTCCTGGTGGACACCCGCCGCCTCGCCGACTGCTTCCCGGCCGTCGACTACTTCGAGAACAGCGGCCTGCCGTTCGTCATCGCGCTGAACGGCTTCGACGGCCACCAGCCGTACACCCCGGACGAGGTCCGCGAGGCCCTGCAGATCGGTCCGGACGCCCCGATCATCACCACCGACGCCCGCCACCGCGGCGATGCGAAGAGCGCGTTGATCACGCTGGTGGAACACGCGTTGATGGCACGACTCAAGTAGTCAGGGGTATACGGCAGTTGTCGTAGACGAAACAGGGGCGGACTGTGTCCTTTGACACGATCCGCCCCTGTGTTCATAACGTTTCGACAGAGAATTCCCACGTCACGGCAACCCGCCGCGTTCACATGGTGTCGCTGCGCTCACATTGGCCCCGCCTTTTGGCGGGGCTCGCTCTTTATGCCCGTTTTATCTGAGGCGTGTGCCACTCGGAACCCCTCATTCCAGCTGTTTGGAACGGACCCCCCTGGCGTGCTGGAATTCGACGAACTCCCGAGTAGTACGGCTCAGAACATTTATAGGCACACCGCGAGAGGTGCCGGCGCCGAGAGGTTGTTGGTCGAGTGAGGCGAAGCACGACGAGCTCCGCGACGCAGCAGGCGCGGGGCAACTTCACCCCGCCGCAGCGCAATGCGGCGACGCCGGACGAGCTGCCGAAACCCTCCGGGGGGAAGCCCTCGGGCCCCGACACCGGCAGTCAGAGCAAGTTCTCGCCGCGCAACTGGCGGGTGGCCACCCGTCTGAACGCCATCCTCCTCATCCCCGTCCTCGTCGGCCTGGTCATGGGCGGCTTCGAGGTCAAGGGGTCCATATCCACCTGGCGCGACGCGCGTGACGCCGAGAAGACGGCGCACATCGTGAGCGCCGCGTCGGCGTACGGCCAGGCCCTGCTCAACGAGCGTGACCTGACCGCTCAGCCCCTGCTGCAGAACAAGCGCGACAGCGACGTCATCAACAAGGCATACGCCGCCTCGGACGCGGCCCGCGCCAAGTTCGACGACGAGGTCAAGGGCATGCCGGACACGGCGAGCCTCCAGCGCCGTCTGAGCAAGGTCCGCGAGGCCGAGAAGAACCTCGACGTACTGCGCAAGACCGCCTACGCCAAGGGCATCGAGGCGAAGAACCCGGTGCTGACCGAAGAGGGCTACACCCAGGTCCCCCACTACCTGAGCACGTTCTCCAACGAGCTCGGCCTCGGCACCGGCAACATCACCAGCTACGGCCGCATGGTCTACGCGGTCGACCTCGCCAAGGCCGCCGAGTCGCTGCAGCGTTCCATTGGTCTGCACCTCATCCTCCGGCCGAGCGAGGACCCCAAGACCTTCCAGATGCAGGTCAAGGCGTTCAACTCGTACAACTACCTGGAGTTCATCGCCCTCGGCGAGTTCGACGCGGGTGGTACGGACGCGGACAGCGCCCATCTGAAGCAGGTCATGGAGGCCAAGGCCGCCCAGGCCGCCAAGGACCTCCCCGCGACGCGCCAGCAGGCCGACGACGGCCCGCGCATCGGTGCCGCCCCGGCCCGCGACGGCTCGCCCTTCAACAGCATGGCCGCCGCGATCGGCGAGGGACAGAGCGCCAAGCAGCTCAAGGCCCAGGGCATCACGCCCGACGCCTGGATGGCCGCCTCCACCGCCAAGTTCGACGGCTACACCGAGATCGAGCAGGACCTGGTCAACCGGGCCGTGACCGAGGCCGGTCAGATCGCGGACGACGCCAAGACCTCCGCGTACATCAACGGCGCGATCGTCGTGGTCTCCCTGCTGGCCGCCTTCATCCTGGCCGGCATGGTGGCCCGCCAGATGAGCCGCTCGATGCGCCGGCTGCGCTCCGCGGCCTTCGAGGTGGCCCAAACGCGACTGCCGATGCTCGTCGACCAGCTCTCGCGCACCGAGCCCGGCCGGGTCGACACCCGGGTCGAGCCCATCCCGATCACCTCCACGGACGAGATCGGCGAGGTCGCCCGCGCCTTCGACCAGGTCCACCGCGAGGCCGTCCGGCTCGCCGCCGAGCAGGCGCTCCTGCGAGGGAACGTCAACGCGATCTTCACCAACCTGTCGCGCCGCAACCAGTCCCTGATCGAGGGCCAGCTGACCCTCATCACCGACCTGGAGAACAACGAGGCCGACCCGGACCAGCTGGAGAGCCTCTTCAAGCTGGACCACCTCGCGACCCGTATGCGCCGCAACGGCGAGAACCTCCTGGTCCTCGCCGGCGAGGAGCCGGGCCGCCGCTGGAACCAGCCGGTCCCGCTGGTCGACGTGCTGCGCGCCGCCTCCTCCGAGGTGGAGTCGTACGAGCGCATCGAGCTGACCGGTGTGCCGGAGAGCGAGATCCACGGCCAGGCCGTGACCGACCTCGTGCACCTGCTCGCCGAGCTCCTGGAGAACGCCACCACGTTCTCCTCGCCGCAGACCAAGGTCCGCGTCACCGCCACCCGTCTTCCCGACGGCCGCGTCATGGTCGAGATCCACGACAAGGGCATCGGCCTGACCGCCGAGGACTTCGCGGACATCAACCACAAGCTGGCGAACCCGCCGACCGTGGACGCCGCCGTCTCGCAGCGCATGGGCCTGTTCGTGGTCGGCCGGCTCTCCGACCGGCACGGCATCCGCGTCCAGCTGCGCCCCTCCGGCGAGCAGGCGGGCACCACCTCGCTGGTCATGCTCCCGGACGCGATCACCCACGGTGGTGGCGGCGAGGCGCTGCCCGGCGACGACTTCACGGTCTCGCAGATCATCCCGGAGCAGCAGCAGAGCTTCGAGGCCCCGGCCCCGGCGCTGCGCACCGCCGCCGAGCTCGGCTTCGACGACTCCCGCTACGAGCAGGGCGGGCAGGACGGGGACGACCCCCTCCAGCTCGACCCGGTGAACCGCTCGCTGATGCGCGAGGAACGCCGTGCGGCCCTTGAGGCCCAGGCGCAGGGCGGCGACCGCCCGCTCTACCGCGACGAGGTCGACGGTGTGCAGCAGGGCGGCGCGTACGACGAGCAGTACGGGCAGCAGCAGTCCTACGAGAACGGGTACGACGAGTCGTACGACGGCCGGCAGGCCTCGTACGACAGCAACCAGTTCGACGGGCAGCAGGGGCAGCAGCAGTACGCGCAGGACTACCCCGGCGCGTACCCGCAGGAGTCCTACGGACAGCAGCAGAACGGCTATCCGGACCAGGGCTATGCGGAGGCCGCCTACCAGGCGCCCGCGGCCGACGGTGGGCAGTACGACGGCGGTTACGGCGACGCGCCCCACCAGGGCGAGTGGCAGCAGAACGCCCCGTACCAGGATTCCTACACGTCCGACTACCAGCAGGCGAACAAGGAAGCGGAATCCGCTCCCGACGTTCCCGCCGGCGGCCGCGACCGCGTAGGCTTCGACCGTCCGGGCCCCACCCCGGCCTCCTCCCACGAGCTGACCGGCGCCGGTCTGCCGAGGCGCGGCGGCGGCCAGCAGAACTGGCAGCCCGCCGCCCAGGAGCCGCAGCAGAAGTCCGAACCGCAGCGGCCCGAGCAGCAGCGGCAGCCCGTCAACGGCACCGGCCCCGCGACCGTGAACGGATCCTCGAACGGAACCGTGAACGGAACCGGAACCGGAACCGCGAACGGCGCCGCATCCGGCACCGACGAGCCCACCGGCGACTGGCGTTCCACCAACGACGAGCGCTGGACGCGGGCCGAGAAGCTGCGTGAGCCGAAGGCCGGCGGGGTCACACCCTCCGGGCTTCCCCGGCGGGTACCCAAGGCCAATCTGGTCGAGGGTGCGGCGGAGCAGACCCCGCAGGGCGGCCCACAGGTCTCCCGCGCTCCCGAGGACGTCCGCGGCAGGTTGAGCAACCTGCGCCGCGGCGTACAGCAGGGCCGCAGCGCGGGGTCGGACACAAGTAACACCTACAACCAGGAGCGTTAGTGTGAGCCCGATGAGCCAGGCGGCGCAGAATCTGAACTGGTTGATCACCAACTTCGTGGACAACACCCCCGGGGTGTCCCACACGGTGGTGGTCTCCGCCGACGGACTCCTGCTGGCGATGTCCGAAGGCTTCCCCCGGGACCGGGCCGATCAGCTGGCGGCTGTTGCCTCCGGACTGACGTCCCTGACCGCGGGAGCCTCCCGGATCTTCGAGGGCGGCGCCGTCAACCAGACGGTCGTGGAGATGGAGCGCGGCTTCCTCTTCATCATGTCCGTTTCGGACGGATCCTCGTTGGCCGTACTCGCCCACCCCGAGGCCGACATCGGTCTCGTGGGCTATGAGATGGCTCTCCTTGTCGACCGCGCGGGCTCCGTCCTCACCCCGGACCTGCGCGCGGAACTACAGGGCAGTCTCCTTAATTAGTTGTGAACTTCCCGTTCTCAACTACCAGTCAGGCAGTGCGTTTCTCGCCACCGCGCCATAAAGTGCGGTGGCGCGGTCCCACAGGAACGGGCGACCGGCAGTCGGAGGAGGAAACGTGACAACACCCCCAGGCGGACACCCATACAACGGTGGCCAGCAGTCTCAGGGTGAGCACGGGCAGAACCGGTTCAACTTTCCCTCCGCCCCCAGCAGAAGCGGCCAGGGCCAGCACCCGTACCAGCAGCCCCACCGTCAGCCGGGTCCGTACGACCAGCCGCCGCAGCCCCGCATCGAGCCGGTGCAGCCGCGGCAGACCCCTCCGCCTTCCCCGGCGGGCGGCACGCACAACCCCCTTGTGCGTCCGTACGCCATGACCGGCGGCCGCACCCGGCCGCGCTACCAGCTCGCCATCGAGGCGCTGGTGCACACCACGGCGGAACCCGCCAGGCTGCAAGGGCAGTTGCCCGAGCACCAGCGGATCTGCCATCTGTGCCGTGAGATCAAGTCGGTCGCCGAGATCTCGGCACTCCTCTCCATCCCCCTCGGCGTTGCCCGGATCCTCGTCGCCGACCTGGCGGAGGCCGGACTTGTCGCCATCCACCAGCCCGGCGGCGACGAGTCCGCCGGCGGCCAGCCAGATGTGACACTGCTCGAAAGGGTGCTCAGTGGACTTCGCAAGCTCTAGCGGCGGTGCTGCCCGCTCCACTACTTCCGCGAAGATCGTGGTGGCGGGCGGCTTCGGCGTGGGCAAGACCACGTTCGTCGGCGCGGTCTCGGAGATCAACCCCCTGCGTACCGAGGCCGTCATGACGTCCGCTTCCGCGGGCATCGACGACCTCACGCACACGGGCGACAAGACGACCACCACGGTCGCGATGGACTTCGGCCGCATCACGCTCGACCAGGACCTGATCCTGTACCTGTTCGGCACCCCCGGCCAGGACCGCTTCTGGTTCATGTGGGACGACCTGGTCCGCGGCGCGATCGGCGCCGTCGTCCTGGTGGACACCCGCCGCCTCGCCGACTGCTTCCCGGCCGTCGACTACTTCGAGAACAGCGGCCTGCCGTTCGTCATCGCGCTGAACGGCTTCGACGGCCACCAGCCGTACACCCCGGACGAGGTCCGCGAGGCCCTGCAGATCGGCCCGGACACCCCGATCATCACCACCGACGCCCGCCACCGCGCGGACGCGAAGAGCGGCCTGATCACCCTGGTCGAGCACGCGCTGATGGCCCGCCTGCGCTAGCCGCACGCCACGCCGCACCTCCCGACGCCGGGACCCGTCAAACGGGTCCCGGCGTTTGTGGTTCCCGCGCCCGTGCGGGCACCGGCGGGCAACGCGAAGGGCCCCGCCGGGCCCCGGGGGGGGGGGGGGGGCCGCGCCGGGGGGGGGGGGGGCCCCGCCCCGGATGGGCCGCCCCCCACCCCCGGGGGGGCGCCCCGCGGGGGCCCCCCCCC
>NZ_JBHWUR010000180.1:0-9374 GCF_042737755.1 Streptomyces sp. NPDC059994 | reverse complement strand
GACCACCTACTTCTCGACCCCTCGGGAGTCCCTGGTGACCTCGTCGGCGAAGGCGGAGAGCTGGTCGACCATGGTGTTGATGGTCGACTTGAGCTCCAGGATCTCGCCCTTCGCCTCGACCGTGATCTTCTTGCCGAGGTCGCCCTGGGCCACCGCCGTCGAGACGAGCGCGATGTTGCGGACCTGGGAGGTCAGGTTGTCCGCCATGAAGTTGACGTTCTCGGTGAGGTCCTTCCAGACCCCGGAGACGCCCCGGACCTGGGCGCGCCCGCCCAGATTGCCCTCGGTGCCGACCTCTCGGGCGACCCTGGTGACCTCGTCGGCGAAGGCGGAGAGCTGGTCGACCATGGTGTTGATGGTCGACTTGAGCTCCAGGATCTCGCCCTGGGCGTCGACGGTGATCTTCTGGGAGAGGTCGCCGTTGGCGACGGCCGTCGTCACCTGGGCGATGTTGCGGACCTGGGAGGTGAGGTTCGACGCCATGAAGTTGACGTTGTCCGTGAGGTCCTTCCAGACCCCGGAGACGCCCCGGACCTGGGCTCGTCCACCGAGCTGCCCCTCGGTGCCGACTTCGCGGGCGACCCTGGTGACCTCGTCGGCGAAGGCGGAGAGCTGGTCGACCATCGTGTTCACGGTGAGCTTCAGTTCGAGCAGCTCGCCGGTGGCCTCGACCGTCACCGTCCGGGTCAGATCGCCCCGAGCCACCGCCGTGGTCACCGCGGCGATGTCGCGGACCTGGGCGGTCAGCCGGGAGGCCATGGTGTTGACGGCCTCGGTCACGTCCCGCCAACTGCCGCTCAGGCGCTGCACCTTGGCGCGCCCGCCCAGCCGCCCCTCGGTGCCGACCTCGCGGGCGACCCGGGTCACCTCGCCGGTGAAGAGGGAGAGCTGGTCCACCATCTTGTTGACGGCCCGGCCCAGCCGGCGCAGATCGCCGCGCAACTGTCGGTTCCCGTCGTGGAGGTCGACCCGCTGGGTGAGATCGCCGCCCGCCACCGCGTCCAGGACGCGCGTGGCGTTCGCCGCCGGTACGACCAGGGCGTCGATCAGCGTGTTCGCGCTGGTCACCCCGGCCTGCCAGGCGCCCTGCCCGGGGCTGGCGGCCAGCCGCTCGTCCAGGCGCCCGTGGCGGACGACCTCGCGGCGCACCCGCAAGAGCTCGTCGGTGAGGTGCTGGTTGCGCACGGCGACCTGGTTGAAGATCGCTGCCAGCTCGGCGGGTATGCCCTCGTGGGTCTCCTGGAGCCGGACCCCGAAGTCGCCGTCGCGCAGCGCGGTCATCGCGGCCAGCAGCGGGCGTAACTCCAGTGCGCGGATCCAGTCTCCGCCCCCGGGCGGCACGGCACTGTCTCTGTTCATCTCGGCCCACTTCGGTGACTCGGCGCTTATGGGCCCGCTCAGTCTGTCACTCTGTCGGTGTCATGAGGTGCGCAATGTGAGAACCGATCGGGAGCCGCACCGTGGGGTCCATTCCAACGCAGCGGGAGAGCGTGAACCGCCCACTCCGCCCGGCGCCTTCCCCCGACGCGGCGGAGCGCGGGACCGGGTCCGCCGCCCGCGCCAGCCTGCCCGGCAACCCGCACGCGCCGTCCGCCGCCCGCCGCTTCGTCCGGGCCGCCCTCGCCGACTGGACGGGCCAGGGGGCGCCCGGCGCCGCCCGGCTCGACGACCGGGCCGCCGACGACGCGGCGATACTCGTCAACGAACTGGTCACCAACGCCGTGGTGCACGCCGGCACCACCGTCGAGCTGGTCTGCCGCCTGGAGCCGCCCGCCGGGGACGAACCGGGCGCGGTGGTCATCGAGGTCTCCGACCACCACCCCTCCAGGGTCGTACGCAACGAGCCGCGCGGGGCGCGCGAACCGGGCACGCCGGAGTACGGGCGGGGGCTGCACCTGGTGGCGGCGCTCGCGGAGTGCTGGGGGATCACCTACCGCACCGGACTGAAGACGGTGTGGGCGCGGCTGCTCCTCGACACGGACGACGCCTCCCGCTCCGACGGGGACCCGGGCCCCGACGCGCGGCTCCAACGCGGCCTGCGCGCCGCCGAGATACTGGCCACCCCGCCGCGCGGCGCCCCGTCCGGGCAGGACCGCGACTGGGTGAACCGGGGCGCCCTCTCCTTCCTGGCGGAGGCGTCCGACCTGCTGGCGGGCCAGTTCGACGAGGACCTGATCGCGGCGCTCGCCGGACAGCTCCTGGTGCCCCGGCTCTGCGACTGGTGCGCGATCTGGCTCGGCCCGGAGGCCGGCGGCCCGGTCGGCGAGCCCCGGCTCGCCCGGGTGTGGCACGCCCGCGAGTCCGGGATCGCGGAGCTGCGGGCGGTCCTGGAGAAGGAGCCGCCCCGGCTGCCGGAGTCGGCGCGCGGTGGACCGGTCCCGATGCCGTGGCCGGGCCCGCAGCACGGCGACGACGGGGCGGCGCTCGCGTACCGGATGGTGGCGGGCGGCCGGGCCGTCGGCGTGCTCATGCTGGGGCGGGCCGGGATGGCGCGCATCCCCGACGAGGTCACCGGCCTTGTCGAGGACTTCGTGCGCCGGGTGGCGCTGGCGATCGGCGCCGCGCGCCAGTACACCCGCCAGGTCACCATCAGCCGGGTGCTCCAGCGCGGGCTGCTGCCCGCGAGCGTCGCGGAGATCCCGGGCGTCGACAGCGCGCTGGTCTACCAGCCCAGCGGCGAGGGCGTGGCGGGCGGCGACTTCTACGACCTGTTCCCCGGCGCCGACGGCCGCTGGTGCTTCGCCCTCGGCGACGTCCAGGGCAGCGGCCCCGAGGCGGCGGTCGTCACCGGCCTGGTCCGGCCCTGGCTGCGGCTGCTCGCCCGCGAGGGGTACGCGGTGCACGGCGTGCTCGACCGCCTCAACAAGCTGCTCGTCGACGACGGGGTCGAGGCGGCGGAGGCGGCCGCGCGGATGGTCGCGGCGGCCGGCGGACGCGAGGTGACCGAAGGCCCGCAGGCACGCTTCCTCTCCCTCCTCTACGGGGAGCTGGTACCGGTCCCCCAGGAGCAGGGCGGCGGCGTCCTGTGCACCCTGGCGAGCGCCGGGCACCCGCTGCCGCTGCTGCTGCGGCCCGACGGGTCGGTGCGGGCGGCGGCGGTGCCGCAGGTGCTGATCGGAGTGGTGGAGGGGGCGGCGTACGAGAGCGAGAGCTTCCGCCTGATGCCCGGGGACACCCTGCTGTGCGTCACGGACGGGGTGACCGAGCGCCGCTCGGGGAGGCAGATGTTCGACGACGGCGACGGGCTCGCGGCGGTGCTCGCGGGGTGCGTGGGGATGACGGCGACGGGGGTCGCGGAGAGCGTCAAGCGGGCGGTGTACGCGTTTGGCACGACGCCGCCGGAGGACGACCTGGCGCTGCTGGTGCTCCAGGCGCGGTGACCTCGGGCGGTCGGCCGGCCCCGGGGGCGCGCGGGCGTGCGGTGAGAGGGCGCTCCCCGGTGGCGGACAATGGGGGCATGCCTTCCGTACTGCCCGATGGTGAGCCCATGCCCGAGGACGGGGCGCTGCCCGGTTCCGCCCTGGAGGGCGCGGGGGAGCGGCCGCTCGGCTTCTACCTGCACGTTCCCTACTGCGCCACGCGCTGCGGATACTGCGACTTCAACACGTACACCGCCACCGAGCTGCGCGGCTCCGGCGGCGTCCTGGCGTCCAGGGACAACTACGTCTCCACCCTGACCGACGAGGTCCGCCTCGCCCGGAAGGTGCTCGGCGACGACCCCCGCCCGGTCCGCACGGTCTTCGTGGGCGGCGGCACCCCGACCCTGCTCCCGGCGGCCGACCTGGTCCGCATGCTGTCGGCCGTACGCGAGGAATTCGGCCTGGCGGACGACGCCGAGGTGACGACGGAGGCGAACCCGGAGTCGGTGGACCGGGCGTATCTGGAGGAGCTGAGGGCGGGCGGCTTCAACCGCGTCTCCTTCGGCATGCAGAGCGCGAAGCAGCACGTCCTGAAGATCCTCGACCGTACGCACACGCCGGGGCGCCCCGAGGCGTGCGTCGCCGAGGCGCGGGCGGCGGGCTTCGACCACGTCAACCTGGACCTGATCTACGGGACGCCGGGGGAGACGGACGAGGACTGGCGGGAGTCGCTGGCGGCGGCGGTCGGGGCGGGCCCCGACCACATCTCCGCGTACGCCCTCATCGTCGAGGAGGGCACCCAGCTGGCGCGCCGGATCCGCCGGGGCGAGGTCCCGATGACGGACGACGACGTCCACGCGGACCGCTATCTGATCGCGGACGCGGTGCTGGCGGAGGCGGGCTTCCACTGGTACGAGGTGTCCAACTGGGCCACCACGGAGGCCGGCCGCTGCCTCCACAACGAGCTGTACTGGCGGGGCGCGGACTGGTGGGGCGCGGGGCCGGGAGCCCACTCCCACGTGGGCGGGGTCCGCTGGTGGAACGTGAAGCACCCGGGGGCGTATGCGGCGGCGCTGGCGGGCGGACGCACGCCGGGCGCGGGCCGCGAGGTCCTCTCTTTGTCGGACCGCCGAGTCGAACGCATCCTCCTGGAGCTGCGCCTCCGCGACGGCTGCGCCCTGTCCCTCCTGCACCCGGCCGGCCTCGCGGCGTCCCGCCGCGCCCTGTCGGAGGGGCTCCTGGAGCCGGGGCCGTATGGGGAGGGGCGGGCGGTGCTCACGTTGCGGGGGAGGTTGTTGGCGGATGGGGTGGTGCGGGATTTGGTGGACTGAGCTTTTGTCCCCTCCCCGCCCGTTCCCTTAAGCCCTCCGGCGGGCGGCCGGGTGGTGGGCCGAGGCGGCTTGCTGGGGGCCGCGCCCCCAGACCCCGTTGCGGGGCTCCGCCCCGGGGCCCCTGTTTGTCTGCGGGTTCGTGGGGGCTGGTCGCGCAGTTCCCCGCGCCCCTGAAGCCCCGGGGCCCCTGTTTGTCTGCGGGTTCGTGGGGGCTGGTCGCGCAGTTCCTCGCGCCTCTGAAGCCCCGGGGCCCCTGTTTGTCTGCGGGTTCGTGGGGGCTGATCGCCCAGTTCCCCGCGCCTCTGAAGCCCCGGGACCCCTGTTTCCCTGCGGGCTCACGGGGGCTGGTCGCCCAGTTCCCAGCGCCCCTGAAGGCAGGCAGAAGGGGGCGCGGCCACGTTCCGGCCCTCCGGTGTTCGAGGAGCGGGGGGCAGGGAGCGAAGCTCCCTCCCTTCAGGGGCGCGGGGAACTGCGCGACCAGCCACAGACGACCCGCAGACGAATGGGGTCCCGGGGCGGAGCCCCCGGCAGCCCAGCCCACCCACCCCCGTGCCGGGGTCCGGAGCGGAGCCCCGAAGCAGGGGGCAGGGGCGCAGCCCCGCCGGGGGTCCGGGGGGGGGCTAGCCCCCGGGAGAGCCGCCTCAGCCCACCCCCACCCCCGGAGGGTTTAGGGAAGGGGCGGGGTGGGGGCCGGATCCGTGACGAAGTCGATCAGCTCCTCCACCCGGCCGAGCAGCTCCGGCTCCAGGTCCCGGTAGGAGCGGACCCCCGACAGGATCCGCTGCCACGCCGCCCCCGTGTTGGGGGGCCAGCCCAGCGCCCGGCACACCCCCGTCTTCCAGTCCTCCCCCCGCGGTACGACCGGCCACGACCCGATCCCCACCGACGCCGGCTTCACCGCCTCCCACACGTCGATGTACGGGTGCCCGGCCACCAGCACGTGCTCGCCCGTGACCGCCGCCGCGATCCGGGACTCCTTGGAGCCGGGGACCAGGTGGTCGACCAGGACGCCCAGGCGCGCGTCGGGGCCGGGGGCGAAGTCCGCGACGATGGCGGGGAGGTCGTCGATGCCCGAGAGGTACTCGACGACCACGCCCTCGATCCGGAGGTCGTCGCCCCAGACCCGTTCCACCAGTTCCGCGTCGTGGCGGCCCTCCACGTAGATGCGCCCGGCGCGTGCGACCCGCGCCCGCGCCCCGGGCACCGCCACGGAGCCGGAGGCGGTGCGCGCCGGGCGTGAGGGGGAGGGTGCCGGCGGGCGTACCAGCGTGATCACCTTGCCCTCCAGCAGGAACCCCCGGGCCTCCATCGGGAACACGCGCTGCTTGCCGAAGCGGTCCTCCAGCGTCACCGTTCCCGCCTCACAGCGGAGCACCGCCCCGCAGAACCCGGTCGCCACCTCCTCGACGACCAGGTCGAGCTCGGCGGGCACCTCGGGGGCCGGGGTCCCCTTCTTCCAGGGCGGAGTCAGGTCCGGGCTGTAGCTGCGCATTCGGATGAGAATACGGGCGGATCATGTGGCCATATGGGTGTACGCCGCTACGACACGCCGAATTCCGCCGCGAGCCGGGTCCGCTGCGCCCGTACGAACGCCGCGTCCACCACCGCCCCGTGCCCCGGCACGTACACCGCGTCCTCGCCGCCCAGGTCGAGCAGCCGGTCCAGCGCTGCGGGCCAGCGGGTGCGGACCGCGTCCGGGCCCGCCTGCGGTTCGCCGGACTCCTCGACCAGGTCGCCGCAGAAGACGATCTCGGGCGACCCCGGCGAGGCCGGGACCAGTACGGCCAGGTCGTGACCGGTGTGGCCCGGGCCCACGTTCGCCAGCAGCACCTGCCGCCCGCCCAGCTCCAGCGTCCACTCGCCCGCCACGAAGTGGTGCGG
Source organism: Streptomyces sp. NPDC059994 (assembly GCF_042737755.1). Classification (NCBI taxonomy): domain Bacteria; kingdom Bacillati; phylum Actinomycetota; class Actinomycetes; order Kitasatosporales; family Streptomycetaceae; genus Streptomyces; species Streptomyces sp. NPDC059994. The sequence goes on along the minus strand of NZ_JBHWUR010000180.1, from coordinate 2,803 downwards.
GCGCACCAGCAGGTCCGCCGCCTCGGCGGCCTGCGCGGCCGGCACCCCGTGCGCGACGGCGTCGGTCCGCAGGGCGTCGCCGTCGAGCACGCGGTCGATGCCCACCGCCCCGTACACCTCGGCCCCCGAGAACGCGGCCGTGCCGAGCACGTGGTCGAAGTGCGGATGGCTGAGTGCGATGTGCGTCACCCGGCGCCCGAGCAGCGCCTGTGCCTGGGCGCGCAGCTCGGCGCCCTCGCGCAGGGTCGACCCCGTGTCGTACAGCAGGACCGCGTCGGCGCCGACGACCAGCCCGGCCGTCGCGTCCCACCCCGGAAGCCGGCGGCGGCCCACGCCGTCGCCGAAGCGTTCCCAGCCGAACTCTTCCCATCTGACGTCCATGACGTGACGCTATCCCGGGCGGTCGGGGACGGCGTCCGAGCGCGCCGCTCCACCGCGCCGCGAGCGTCACGGGCGGCCGCCCTTGCTAGGGGTGTACCGGTCGGCCGTACACTGGCCGGGGGGTTGCTGGCACTCGAACGCACAGAGTGCCAGGCAGAGCGCCTAGGGACGACAGCTGGAGGTGTGCGCGGTGCTCAGTGAACGCAGACTTGAGGTCCTGCGCGCCATCGTCCAGGACTATGTCGGGACCGAGGAGCCGGTGGGCTCGAAGGCCCTGACCGAGCGGCACGCGCTGGGGGTCTCCCCGGCGACCGTGCGCAACGACATGGCCGTGCTGGAGGAGGAGGGCTTCATCGCCCAGCCTCACACCAGCGCGGGGCGCATTCCCACCGACAAGGGCTACCGGCTGTTCGTCGACCGGCTCGCGGGCGTCAAGCCGATGTCGTCGCCGGAGCGGCGGGCCATCCAGAACTTCCTGGACGGGGCCGTCGACCTCGACGACGTGGTGGCGCGGACCGTGCGGCTGCTCGCGCAGCTGACGCGGCAGGTCGCCGTCGTGCAGTACCCGTCGCTGACACGGTCCACCGTGCGGCACGTGGAGCTGCTGTCACTGGCCCCGGCCAGACTGATGCTGGTGCTCATCACGGACACCGGGCGGGTCGAGCAGCGGCTGGTCGACTGCCCGGCGCCGTTCGGCGAGACCTCGCTGGCGGACCTGCGGGCCCGGCTCAACAGCCGGGTGGTGGGGCGCCGCTTCGCGGACGTCCCGCAGCTGGTGCAGGACCTGCCGGACTCCTTCGAGCCGGAGGACCGAGGAACCGTTTCGACGGTCCTCTCCACCCTGCTCGAAACCCTGGTCGAGGAGACCGAGGAGCGGCTGATGATCGGCGGCACCGCCAATCTCACCCGCTTCGGACACGACTTCCCTCTGACCATCAGGCCGGTGCTGGAGGCGCTGGAGGAGCAAGTGGTGCTCCTCAAGCTGCTCGGCGAGGCCAAGGAATCGGGCGTGACCGTACGAATCGGGCATGAGAACGCCCATGAAGGGCTGAACTCCACGTCCGTGGTCTCGGTCGGCTACGGTTCGGGCGGCGAAGCCGTCGCAAAACTCGGCGTGGTCGGACCGACCCGCATGGATTACCCCGGAACGATGGGAGCGGTACGCGCAGTGGCACGTTACGTCGGACAGATCCTGGCGGAGTCGTAAGTGGCCACGGACTACTACGCCGTACTGGGCGTACGCCGCGACGCATCGCAGGACGAGATCAAGAAGGCGTTCCGGCGCCTGGCGCGTGAACTCCACCCGGATGTGAATCCGGACCCGAAGACGCAGGAGCGCTTCAAGGAGATCAACGCCGCCTACGAGGTCCTCTCGGACCCGCAGAAGAAGCAGGTCTACGACCTCGGCGGCGACCCCCTGTCGTCCTCCGGCGGCGGTGGCGCCGGAGGCTTCGGCGCGGGCGGCTTCGGGAACTTCTCGGACATCATGGACGCGTTCTTCGGCAACGCGGCACAGCGCGGCCCGCGCTCGCGCACCCGCCGCGGCCAGGACGCCATGATCCGGCTGGAGATCGACCTCAACGAGGCGGCCTTCGGTACGACCAAGGAGATCCAGGTCGACACCGCGGTGGTGTGTACGACCTGCAGCGGCGAGGGCGCGGCCCCCGGCACCTCGGCGCAGACGTGTGACATGTGCCGCGGCCGCGGCGAGGTCTCCCAGGTGACCCGCTCCTTCCTCGGCCAGGTCATGACCTCCCGCCCCTGCCCTCAGTGCCAGGGCTTCGGGACCGTCGTGCCCACCCCGTGCCCGGAGTGCGCCGGCGACGGCCGCATCCGCTCGCGCCGCACGCTCACGGTCAAGATCCCGGCCGGTGTCGACAACGGCACCCGCATCCAGCTCGCGGGCGAGGGCGAGGTCGGCCCCGGCGGCGGCCCCGCCGGTGATCTGTACGTGGAGATCCACGAGCTCAACCACGACGTCTTCCAGCGCCGTGGCGACGATCTGCACTGCACGGTGACCCTCCCCATGACGGCGGCCTCGCTCGGCACCAAGGTGCCGCTCCAGACGCTGGACGGCATGGAGGAGGTGGACATCCGCCCGGGCACCCAGTCGGGCCAGTCCATCCCGCTGCACGGGCGCGGTGTGACGCATCTGCGCGGCGGCGGCCGGGGCGATCTGATCGTCCATGTCGAGGTCACCACCCCGTCCAAGCTGGACCCGCAGCAGGAGGACCTGCTGCGCCAGCTGGCCAAACTGCGCGGCGAGGAGCGGCCGCTCGGCCAGTTCCAGCCGGGGCAGCAGGGGCTGTTCTCCCGCCTGAAGGACGCGTTCAACGGCCGCTGACGGTTTGGCCCGGTCTTTGTGTGCGGGCCGGTGGTGGGCTGAGCGCGCAGTTCCCCGCGCCCCTGGGTAGTCAGGGAC
>NZ_JBHWUR010000179.1:0-9384 GCF_042737755.1 Streptomyces sp. NPDC059994 | reverse complement strand
TCACCAACGTGTTCAGGGCCAGGTCCAGGTCCGGGCCCAGGTACCAGTCGCCCGTGTGGTCGATGCTGTAGACGCGTCCCCCGGTGTCGATGGCGGCGGGGCTTGCGGCCCCTGCCCCCCGCCTCAAACGCCGCAGGGCTGATTTTGCCCAGGCTCCGCTCCCTTGACCCCGCAGGGGCTGAATTTCCCGCCGCCGGGCCTCGCATCGTGGCCGCACCCCACCCCCCTAAGGGGCGCGGGGAACTGCGCGACCAGCCCCCACCGGCCCGCAGAAGAACGCGGGGCCTGGGGGGCGAAGCCCCCGTGGCGGAGTGCAGGGGCCCCAGGCCCCGCCCGGGGTCCAGGGGCTCAGACCGGGGTCCAGGGGCTCAGACCGGGGTCCAGGGGCTCAGACCCCGCCCGGGGCCCGGGGGCGCAGCCCCCCGGGAAACACACCTCAACCCCGGCGGGGAGGGGCTCACCCCTCCAGAACCACAACCTCCGCCCCCACAAACCCCACCCCCACCAACTCCCCCACCCCCACCACATCCCGCACCCCGCACTCCGCCTCCAGCAGCGGCCCAGAGCGCGGGCGCAGCCGCAGAGCGACGTGGTTGCCCCGGAACGTGCGCGCCAGGACCTCACACTCCAGACCCTCGTCGGCCGGAAGCAGCCGAACCCCCGCCGGGCGGACCAGAAGACGTACGGACCCCTGCGGCGAGCCCCCCGGCACCGGCACCTTCCCCCACTCCGTCGACGCCACCGCCCCCGACACCTTCGCCGCGACCACGTTCTCGAAGCCGAGGAAGCGCGCCACGAACTCCGAGGCCGGCCGCTGCCAGACGTCGAGCGGCGTACCGGTCTGGGCGATGCGGCCGTCCCGCCGCATCACCACGACCCGGTCGGCGAGCGCGAACGCCTCGCTCTGGTCGTGCGTGACGGCGAGCACGGTCGTGCCCAACCGGCCGAACAGGGAACGCAGTTCGACCACCAGCCGCTCCCGCAGCGTACGGTCCAGCTGGCCCAGCGGCTCATCCAGCATCAGCAGCCGCGGCGAGGGCGCGAGCGCGCGGGCGAGCGCGACGCGCTGCTGCTCGCCGCCGGAGAGCGCCCCGACCGCCCGCCGCCCCGCCCCCGGCAGCCCTACGAGCTCCAGCAACTCCTCGACCCTGGAGGCCTGTTGGGCGCGCGGTACGCCGCGCATACGCAGGCCGAAGGACACGTTCCCGGCGACGTCCCGCTGCGGGAACAGCTGGTGGTCCTGGAACATCAGGCCCACGCCCCGCCGGTGCACGGGGACGCTCGTCTGGTCCGCGCCCGCGAGCAGCACCCGCCCCGTATCGGCCGGCTGGAGCCCGGCCACCACCCGCAGCAGCGTGGACTTGCCGCTGCCGCTGGGCCCGAGCACGCACACCGTCTCGTGCTCGGCGACCTCCAGGTCGACCGCGTCGAGCGCGGCCCGCTCGCCGAACCGGACCGTCACCCCGTCGAGCTTCAGCATCAGAATTCTCCGGTCCGGTCCGTACGAACGCGTTCGAGGAGCAGCAGGGATGCCGCGCACACCACCATCAGGATCGTGCTGAGCGCCATCGCCTGCCCGTAGTTGAGGTCCCCGGCCCGGCCGAGCAGGCGCGCCACCGCGACCGGCAGGGTGGGGCGGTCGGGGCGGGCGATGAACACGGTCGCGCCGAACTCCCCGAGCGAGACCGCGAACGCGAACCCCGCCGCGATCAGCAGCGCCCGCCGCACCAGCGGCAGGTCCACCTCCCGCCAGACCCTGAGCGGCGAGGCGCCGAGCACGGCGGCCGCCTCGCGCAGCCGCCCGTCGACCGCGCGCAGTACGGGAAGCATGGTCCGTACGACGAACGGCACACCCACCAGCGCCTGGGCCAGCGGCACCAGGATCCAGGAGGTGCGCAGGTCCAGCGGCGGCCGGTCCAGGGTGATCAGGAAGCCGAAGCCGACCGTCACCGCCGACACTCCCAGCGGCAGCATCAGGAGCGCGTCGAAGCCCCTGACCAGGCGTCCTCCGCGCCGGGTGAGGGCCGCCGCCGCCAGTCCGCCGACGGCTACCGCGATGCCGGTCGCGGCCAGTGCGTACTGCACGGAGTTCCACACCGCCTCCAGTGGCGGCACCAGGAAGGTGCCGCCCGCCCCGGCGGACTGGAGGGAGCGGAAGTAGCCGAAGCCGTAGCCGTCGGGGGTGTCCAGGGAGCGGGCGACCAGCACGCCCAGCGGCAGCACGATCAGTACGGCCACCACGGCGAGTACCGCCGCGAGCAGCGTCCACTGTCCCGCGCCGCGCGGGCGCCGGGCCGTGTGCGCGGGGTCGACGAGTTTCAGGGCGCTCTCGCGCCGCCGTACCGTCCAGGCGTGCACGGCGAGGACCGCGCCGACCGCGGCGAACTGGACGAGGGTGAGGACCGCGGCGGTGGGCAGGTCGAGGAGCTGGGCGGTCTGGCGGTAGATCTCCACTTCGAGCGTGGAGAAGGTGGGGCCGCCGAGGATCTGGACGACGCCGAAGGAGGTGAAGGTGAAGAGGAAGACCATCAGGGCGGCGGCGGCCACGGCGGGCCCGAGCGCGGGCAGGGTGACCGTGCGCCACGCCGCGAACCGGGAGGCGCCGAGGACCCGGGCGGCTTCCTCCTGGCGCGCATCGAGCTGGGCCCACAGGCCGCCGACGGTCCGTACGACGACCGCGTAGTTGAAGAAGACATGCGCGAGCAGGATCGCCCACACCGTGGTGTCGAGCCGTACGCCCCACAGCTCGTCCAGCAGCCCGCCCCGGCCGAGCAGCGCGAGGAACGCGGTGCCGACGACGACCGTGGGCAGCACGAAGGGGACCGTGACCACGGCCCGCAGCAGCTGCCGTCCGGGGAAGTCGAAGCGCGCGAAGACGTACGCGCTGGGGAGCGCGATCAGCAGGGTGAGCGCGGTGGAGGCGAGCGCCTGCCAGGTGGTGAACCACAGGACGTGCCCGATGTCCGGGTCGGTGATCACCTCGCCGATCCGGCCGAGGTGCCAGACGCCGTCGACGCGCAGCCCGCGGCCGACGATCGCGGCCACGGGCCAGGCGAAGAATAGCGCGAAGAACGCGAGCGGCAGGGCCATCAGGCCGAGCCGCACCGCGTTCGCGCGCACCCTCTTCGCGCGGGGCGTGCGGCTTACTTCAGCACGAGCGAGGACCACGACTTGACCCACTGCTCACGGTTCTTGGAGATCTTCTCCGGAGCGACGTCGTGCGTTTCGGTGACCGTGGCGCCGAACCTGGTGAACAGCTCGGGCAGCTTGGCGTCCTTGACCACGGGGTTCACGAACATGTTGAGCGGCATGTCCTCCTGGAACTTCCTGGAGATCAGGAAGTCGAGGAGCGCCTTGCCGCCCGTCTCGTTCTTGGCGCCCTTGAGGAGCCCCGCGAACTCGGTCTGGCGGAAGCAGGTGCCGGTGGCGACGCCGGTGGGGGCCTCGGTGGGCTGCGGCTTGGCGTACAGGACCTCGACGGGCGGGCTGGAGGCGTAGGAGACGACCAGCGGGCGGTCGCCCTTGGCCTTCTTGCCGCCGGCGGAGCCGGAGAAGTCCTGGTTGTAGGCCTGCTCCCAGCCGTCGACGACCTTGACGCCGTTGTCCTTGAGCTTCTTCCAGTAGTCCTGCCAGCCTTCGTCGCCGTACTGGGCGGCGCTGCCGAGCAGGAAGCCCAGGCCCGGCGAGGAGGTCGCCGCGTTCTCGGTGACCAGCAGGTTCTTGTACTCGGGCTTGATCAGGTCGGCGAAGGAGCCCGGCGGACTGAGCTTCTTGTCCGCGAAGTACTTCTTGTCGTAGTTGACGCAGATGTCGCCGGTGTCGATCGGCGTGACCCGGTGCTCGCCCTTGTCGAGCTGGACGGCCGCGGGGACGGCGGCGAGGCCCTTCGCCTCGTACGGGGTGAAGATCCCGTTGTCGAGGGCGCGCGAGAGCAGGGTGTTGTCGACGCCGAAGAACACGTCGCCGCGCGGGGATCCCTTGGTGAGGATCTCCTGGTTGAGCGCCGCGCCCGCGTCGCCGCTCTTGAGGACCTTGACCGTGTAGCCGGTCTGCGCGGTGAACTCCTTGAGCACCGCGTCGGAGGCGGCGAACGAGTCGTGGCTGACCAGTGTGACGCTCTTGGACCCGGTGCCGCCGTCGGACTTGCCGGCGCTGTCGTCCTTGCCGCCGCACGCGGCGAGCGTACTGACCCCGAGGGCGGCGGCGAGCGCGCCGGCCGCCAACATCTTCGTACTGCGCATGGTTCTGGATCCTCCTGGTGGGACCAGGAAGAGACGCGGCCCTGCTCACCGGGCGGCGGCGAGCAGGGCGCAACAGCTTGAGTGATGACCGAACTTCCTACCCAGAATGACCTGGGCAAGGTTCAGAGGGTCTGCGACCTTACGGTGTCGCACTCTCAGCGCTGTGGCGCTCCCCTGTCGGAATATGTAATTTCGAGCCCAGACTACCTCTCGGACGCGGCGAGCTGTCCGCACGCTCCGTCGATCTCCTGGCCACGGGTGTCCCGGACGGTCACCGGCACCCCATGGGCCGCGATGGCCTCGACGAACGCCTTCTCGTCCTCGGGGCGCGAGGCGGTCCACTTCGAGCCCGGCGTCGGGTTCAGCGGAATCAGGTTGACGTGGACCCGCTTGCCCTTGAGGAGGCGGCCGAGCAGGTCACCGCGCCAGGCCTGGTCGTTGATGTCGCGGATCAGTGCGTACTCGATCGAGATGCGGCGGCCGGACTTCTCCGCGTACTCCCACGCCGCGTCCAGGACCTCGCGGACCTTCCAGCGCGTGTTGACCGGGACCAGGGTGTCGCGCAGTTCGTCGTCCGGCGCGTGCAGCGACACGGCGAGGCGGCACTTGAAGCCCTCGTCGGCGAAGCGGTGCATGGCCGGGACCAGGCCGACGGTGGAGACGGTGATGCCGCGCTGGGACAGGCCCAGGCCGTCGGGCTCGGGGTCGGTGAGGCGGCGGATGGAGCCGACGACCCGCTTGTAGTTGGCGAGCGGCTCGCCCATGCCCATGAAGACGATGTTCGACAGGCGTGCCGGGCCGCCGGGGACCTCGCCGTCGCGCAGCGCGCGCATACCGTCGACGATCTGGTGCACGATCTCGGCGGTCGACAGGTTGCGGTCCAGGCCCGCCTGGCCGGTCGCGCAGAACGGGCAGTTCATACCGCAGCCGGCCTGCGAGGAGATGCACATGGTCACCCGGTCGGGGTAGCGCATCAGCACCGACTCCACGAGCGTCCCGTCGTGCAGCCGCCACAGCGTCTTGCGGGTGGTGTCGTCGTCGCACGAGATGTGCCGCACCACCGACATCAGGTCCGGCAGCAGTTCCTCCTGGAGCCGGGTGCGCGCGGCCGCCGGGATGTCCGTCCACTGGGCCGGGTCGTGCGCGTACCGCGCGAAGTAGTGCTGCGAGAGCTGCTTGGCGCGGAACGGCTTCTCGCCGATCGCGGCGACAGCCTCTTTCCGCTCGGCGGGCGAGAGGTCGGCGAGGTGCCGCGGCGGCCGCTTCGCTCCGCGAGGTGCGACGAAGGTGAGTTCTCCCGGGACAGGGCGGGCCATGAGTGGAATCTCCTCAGTACGGCGAGGCCGGGCTACCTCCGCCGACGCGGAGCAAGCGGCGGGGCGATGCCCAAGCCGGGAGACCTCACAGGATCACCCCCGCGTGCGCGGGGCCGAAAGGGCGCACCGCGAGAACGGCGCGCCCTTCCAGAGTACCGGGGCCGGTCAGCTCCCGCCGACGAAGATCACCAGCAGCAGCCACACCACCGGCGCCGTCGGCAGCAGGGAGTCCAGGCGGTCCATGATGCCGCCGTGGCCGGGCAGCAGTGTGCCCATGTCCTTGATGCCGAGGTCCCGCTTGATCATCGACTCGCCGAGGTCGCCGAGCGTGGCGCTCGCCGCGACCGCGAGGCCGAGCAGCAGGCCCTGCCACCACTGGCCGTCGTCGATGAGGAACTGCATGCACACCGCGCCCGCCGCCATCGCGAACGTCACCGCGCCGAGCAGGCCCTCACGGGTCTTGCCGGGGCTGATGCGCGGCGCCAGCTTGTGCTTGCCGAAGCGCCAGCCGACCGCGTACGCGCCGGTGTCGCTGACCACGGTCAGCAGCAGGAAGACGAAGACCCGCCACGGCCCGTCGTCGGCGGTCAGCATCATCGCGACGAACGTGGCCAGGAACGGCACGTAGAACGCCGCGAAGACACCCGCGGTGACGTCCCTGAGGTAGCCCTCGGGCTTCTCCGTCATCCGCCACACCAGCACCGCGAGCGACGTGAGCGCCATCGCGACCCAGGCGCCTTCGGCGCCGCGCGCGTAGCCGGCGACGACCATCGCCGCGCCGCCCACCGCGAGCGGCACCAGCGGCACCTTGATGTCCTTGCGCTCGTCGAGCCGGGAGGTGAGCTCCCACAGGCCGACGACGACCGCCACCGCGATCACCCCGACGAAGACGGCCTTGACGACGAACAGCGACGCCAGGATCACCGCGCCGAGCCCGACGCCGACCCCTATCGCGGCCCGCAGGTCGCGCCCCGCCCGCTTCTTCTCCGGCTGCGCGGGCCGCTGCGGCTGCTGCGGAGTCGAAGGTGGTACCGAGCTGGGCATGGGCTCCTGCGGCGTCTCTTCGCGGAACAGGGGACCGCTCACCCGAGCGGCCCCCCGGTCACGTTGTTCGCGGTCTACGGCGTCTCTGCCCGCGTCTGGCACTACGGGCGATCGGTGCGTCCGGGACGGGGCGTCATACGCATCGTAGGCAGCGCCCGCCGAAGGCACCTCCTGGGAAGGCCCCTGGTCGGGTGGCCCCCAGTACTCGGGTCGCGGCGGAGCCCCCCAGGAAGAGTCGTTCATCAGACCTCGAGCAGCTCTGCTTCCTTGTGCTTGAGCAGCTCGTCCACCTGCGAGACGTACTTCGCGGTGGTGTCGTCGAGCTCCTTCTCCGCACGGCGGACCTCGTCCTCGCCGGACTCCTTGTCCTTGACGAGCTTGTCGAGGGCGTCCTTGGCCTTGCGGCGCACGGAGCGGATCGACACCTTGGAGTCCTCGGCCTTGGTCCGGGCGACCTTGATGTAGTCCCGGCGGCGCTCCTCCGTCAGCTCCGGGAACGTCACCCGGATGATGGAGCCGTCATTGCTCGGGTTGACGCCGAGGTCCGAGTCGCGGATCGCCTGCTCGATGTTGCGCAGCGCGCTCTTGTCGAACGGGGTCACCACGGCCATGCGCGGCTCGGGCACCGAGAACGAGGCCAGCTGGTTGATCGGCGTCAGCGCACCGTAGTAGTCGGCCACGATCTTGTTGAACATCGCCGGGTGCGCACGGCCGGTGCGAATCGCGGCGAAGTCCTCCTTGGCGACCAGGACGGCCTTCTCCATCTTCTCCTCGGCTTCGAGGAGGATTTCTTCGATCACCACTTGCTCCTGCATGTCTTGAGTGGGCCGGGAGTGCTCCGTGGGGTGCTCAACGGCCCTGCGTAACCCGCGTCTTCCCCTGCACGGTGTCCGACCGTCAGGGGATTGTCCATCCCCCGGTCAGGCCCGGGTGCCCTGGTCGCTCACGAGCGTGCCGATCTTCTCACCCTTGACCGCGCGCGCGATGTTGCCCGCGGTGATCAGTTCGAAGACCAGGATGGGGAGGTTGTTGTCGCGGCAGAGGGTGATGGCCGTCATGTCCGCCACCTTCAGGTCGCGGGTGATGACCTCGCCGTACTCCAGCGCGTCGAACTTCACGGCGTCCGGGTTGACGCGGGGGTCGGAGTCGTAGACCCCGTCCACCCCGTTCTTGCCCATCAGCATGGCCTCGGCGTCGATCTCCAGGGCGCGCTGGGCTGCCGTGGTGTCGGTGGAGAAGTACGGCATGCCCATGCCCGCGCCGAAGATGACGACGCGTCCCTTCTCCAGGTGGCGCACGGCGCGCAGCGGGATGTACGGCTCCGCGACCTGGCCCATCGTGATGGCGGTCTGGACCCGGGAGTCGATGCCCTCCTTCTCCAGGAAGTCCTGGAGAGCGAGGCAGTTCATCACCGTGCCGAGCATGCCCATGTAGTCGGAGCGGGCCCGGTCCATGCCGCGCTGCTGGAGCTCGGCTCCGCGGAAGAAGTTGCCGCCGCCGATGACGACGGCGATCTGCGCGCCGTCCCGTACGACATTGGCGATCTCGCGGGCGATGGCGTGCACGACGTCGGGGTCCACGCCGAGACCCCCTCCGCCGGCGAACGCCTCACCGGAGAGCTTCAGCATGAAGCGTCCGGTCACCTTGCCATCGTCGCGCTTGTGGTCAGCCTGGGTGGCGGCGTCCGCGCCCTGATTCATGGGGATCTCCTCGTACACATACGAAGAAGGCCATTGCCGGTGGGTGCTGTGTCCCTGAGCGGCAATGGCCTCCTCGTCAGATCTGCGGTCGTCCGTCGCGAGCGCGGCCGACGACTGCCTCAGACCCTAGCGGGGTCTTCCGTCGATCGCTGAACGGACTCAGATGCCGACCTTGATACGCGAGAAGCGCTTCAGGGTGACACCGGCCTCGTCCAGAACCTTCTGGACGGACTTCTTGTTGTCGAGCGCGTACGGCTGGCCAAGGAGCGTGGCGTCCTTGAAGAAGCCGTTGACACGACCCTCGACGATCTTCGGCAGCGCGGCCTCGGGCTTGCCCTCGGCGCGCGTGGTCTCCTCGGCGACACGACGCTCGGTCTCGACGACCTCGGCCGGGACGTCCTCGCGGGACAGCCACTTCGGGGCGAACGCGGCGATGTGCTGCGCGATGCCCTTGGCGACGTCGGCGTCGGCCTTGTCCAGCTCGACCAGGACACCGATCTGCGGCGGCAGGTCGGGCATGGTGCGGTGCATGTACGCGAAGACGAAGCCGTCGCCGTACTGCGCGAAGCGGTCCAGGACGATCTTCTCGCCGAGGTTGGCGTTGGCCTCGTCGACGTACGCCTGGACGGTCTTGCCGGCCTCGATCTCGGAGGCGAGCAGCGCCTCCAGGTCGGCCGGGGAGGTCGCGGCGACGTGCGCGGCCAGCGCGGCGGCGGTGGCCTGGAACTTCTCGCCCTTGGCGACGAAGTCCGTCTCGCACTTCAGCTCAAGGATGACACCGGAGGTGTTGTCCTCGGCGATGAGGGAGACGACCGCGCCGTTCTCGGCGGAACGGCCCTCGCGCTTGGCGACGCCCTTCTGGCCCTTGATGCGCAGCGCCTCGACGGCCTTGTCGACGTTGCCGTCGGCCTCGTCCAGCGCCTTCTTGCAGTCCATCATGCCGGCGCCGGTGAGCTCACGGAGCTTCTTGACGTCAGCGGCGGTGTAGTTCGCCATGAGTCTGTGTTTCTCTCTCGAAGTCTGACTCGAAGTCTGAAAGATCTACGGGGCTACGGGGTGACGGCGGGGGCACAGCATGTGCCC
>NZ_JBHWUR010000178.1:0-9386 GCF_042737755.1 Streptomyces sp. NPDC059994 | reverse complement strand
GCCAAGAATCAGCCCCTCCGGCGTGAGAGGGGCGGCGCCCGGGGAAATTCAGCCCCTCCGGCGTGCGGAGCTGGGCCCGGCCAAGAATCAGCCCCTCCGGCGTTTGAGGAGCGGGGTCCGGGGCAGAGCCCCGAAGCGGGGACGGGGCGCAGCCCCAGCGGGGGTACCGGGGGCGTAGCCCCCGTAGCGGGGTGCAGGGGCCGCAGGCCCCGCCAGGGGTGCAGGGGGGCGAAGCCCCCGCAAGCGGGTGCAGGGGCGCAGCCCGCCCGGGTACCGGGGGCGAAGCGCCCCGTAGCGGGGTGCAGGGGCCGCAGGCCCCGCCAGGGGTGCAGGGGGCGAAGCCCCCGCAAGCGGGTGCAGGGGGGCAGCCCCGCCCGGGGTCCGGGGGCGTAGCCCCCGGGAGATCACCTCAAGCCCCCACCCACCCCCGGAGGGTTTAGGGGAACGGGCGGGGTGGGGGCCCCTACTCGTCCGATGAGAAGCGGAGCGCCGCCCCCGGGATCGTTGCGTCGCACCACACCCGTACACCCTCGCGGAGCTCGTTGTCCGGGCCCACCCTCGCGCCGTCGCCCACCACCGCCCCCGCCAGCACGCAGCGCGCCCCGATCACCGCGCCCGCGCCGATCAGCGAGTCCGCGATCACCGCGCCGGGCTCGACCACCGCGCCCGCCAGGACCGTGCTGCCGGTGATGCGGGCGCCCGAGCCGATCACGGCGCGCTCCCCGACCACCGTCCCGCCGGTGAGCTTCGCGTCCGGGGCCACCAAGGCGCCCGGCAGGACGAGGCGGTCGCCGCAGCGGCCCGGGACCGCCGGGGACGGGGCCCTGCCCTGGACCAGGTCGGCCGAGCCCCGGACGAAGGCCTGCGGGGTGCCCAGGTCCAGCCAGTAGGTGGAGTCCACCATGCCCTGCAGGTGTGCGCCCGCCGCCAGCAGGCCCGGGAACGTCTCCCGCTCCACCGACACCGGACGGCCCGCCGGGATCGAGTCGATCACCGAGCGGCGGAAGACGTACGCCCCCGCGTTGATCTGGTCGGTGACGATCTCCTCCGGGGTCTGGGGCTTCTCCAGGAACGCCTGGACCCGGCCGTCCGCATCGGTGGGCACGAGCCCGAACGCCCTGGGGTCGGGCACGCGCGTCAGGTGGAGGGAGACGTCCGCGCCCGAGGACGAGTGCGTCTCGACCAGGGCCCGGATGTCCAGGCCCGTCAGGATGTCGCCGTTGAAGATCAGCACGGGGTCGTCCGGCCCCGAGCGCAGCCGCGACGCCACGTTCCTGATCGCGCCGCCGGTGCCCAGCGGCTCCTCCTCCGTCACGTACTCCAGGTGCAGCCCGAGCTCCGAGCCGTCGCCGAAGTACGGCTCGAAGACCTCGGCCAGATAGGACGTCGCCAGCACGATGTGCTCCACGCCCGCCGCCCGCGCCCGGGCCAGCTGGTGGGTGAGGAACGGGACGCCCGCCGCCGGGATCATCGGCTTGGGCGTGTGCACCGTGAGCGGGCGCAGCCTGGTGCCCTTGCCACCGACCAGGAGGATCGCTTCAGTCACCTGTCGTCTCTGCTTCCTGCTGGGGCCGGGCGGAATCGATCGTTCAACTACGGCCGACCAGTTTATGCAGACTGTTCGCGCCCGATCGGTACGCCCCCGCCCCGGTCAGGGCCGGCCCTGGAACCGGGCCGAGGACGACCGGGCCTTGCCGAGCTTCTTGTAGAGGCGCGCCCCCGGGCAATCGGTGGCGTAGCCGTCCCGGTGCCCGGAGATGGCATTGAGCCTGACGCTTCGCCCCTTCCGGTAAAGGTTCCCGCCGGCCGACGTGAGATGCGTGGTGCCGTTCGGATTCACCCCGTACAGACCGAGCTTCCAGGCCGTCAGGCGGGCGATCGCGTCGAGGGCGGCGGCGGACGGGTTGGTCGAGGCGTACGTTCCGATGACCGCGACGCCCGTGGAGTTGGTGTTGAAACCGAGAGTGTGCGCCCCGAGGACCGGCTTGGCCACACCTCCCGCGCGGCCTTCGTAGAGGTTGCCGCACTTGTCGACGGCGAAGTTGTAGCCGATGTCGCGCCAGCCGTTGCTGCGGACGTGGTAGCGGTAGATGCTGCGCAGCACGGAGGCCGCCTGTGAGCAGCGGTAGTTGTTGCCGGACCCCGTGTGGTGCACGAAGGCGGCCTTGACCTTGCCGGTGTAGACGTAACCGGGCTCGCGCAGGTGCTCGTCGGCGCCCCAGCCGTGGCGCGTGATGATGCGCGGGCGCGGGCCGATGTACGGGCGGGCCGCCGCCACGACGTCCTCCGCCCGCGCGCCGGACGCCACGGCCTGGTCCTGCGCCTGCTCGGCGCCCTCCTCCTGCTCCGCCTCGTCCGCCGCTCCCACCCCGTCCGGGTCCGCGCCCGGGTCGACCAGGTCGATGTGGAGGCCCCGGGGCAGCACGCCCGGCGTCGCCCGGCCGTCCCCGGCCGCGTCCGCCCGTACGCGCACCTCGACGCCGTCCGAATGGCCCACCCACAGCGGGGCGGTGGAGCCGTGGATGTGCGCGGCGCCGTACTCGGGGGTGCCGGGGTCGGGGGCGTGCTCCTGGTTGTGGGTGTCGACGTCCTGCCAGCCGGACCAGGTGCGGGTGCCGGCGGCCCGGGTGCGCACCTGGACGGTGCCGTGGAGTTCGTCCTTCGCCTCGTCCCAGACCACGCCGAGCAGGGAGAAGGGTTCGGTGTTCCGCTCCGGCAGGCCCTGGGCGCGGGCGGCGCCCAGTGTCCGGTCGGTCGCTCCCAGCGGGACGAGGGGCAGCGACTGGGTGGAGCCTGCCAGTTCGGCGGACGAGGAGGCGGCGGCCGAGGAGGAGGCGCCCGGAGAGGAGGCGCCCGAAGAGGGCACCGAGGAGGGCACCGAAGAGGACGTGGCGGACGCCGGGCTGGCCGCGGCGTCCGCGGACACGGCGAGCGGCAGGGCGAGTGCGGTGGCGCACGCGACCGAGATCGAGGATGCAAGGAGTGCACGCATGCTGACGATCGTGGACATAAGCGTCCAAGTCTGTCCATCTCAGAACTGACGGGCGGTCGCCGCACCGGTGTACGCGGACGGCGCTCTCCCCGGGCGCGCGCGGCGCCCCCACCCGTACGCTTGCCGCGTGAACGCCAGCGACCGCACCCCCGCCGACCTGCTGCGATCCGCGCTCGCCGCGGACCCGGCCCGCCCCCTGGTCACCTTCTACGACGACGCCACCGGCGAACGCGTGGAACTCTCGGTGGCCACCTTCGCCAATTGGGTGGCCAAGACCGCCAATCTGCTCCAGGGCGACCTCGCCGCCGCACCCGGCGACCGGCTCGCGCTGCTGCTGCCCGCGCACTGGCAGAGCGCCGTCTGGCTGCTCGCCTGCCACTCGGTCGGCGTGGTCGCCGAGGCCGGCGGCGACCCGGCGGGCGCGGACCTCGTGGTGGCGGGGCCGGACACGCTGGACGCGGCCCGCGCCTGCACCGGCGAGCGGGTGGCGCTCGCGCTGCGCCCGCTCGGCGGCCGCTTCCCGCAGCCGCCCACCGGGTTCCAGGACTACGCGGTCGAGGTGCCGGGCCAGGGCGACCGGTTCGCGCCGTACGCCCCGGTCGACCCGGCGGGGCCCGCGCTCGCCGTGGACGGCGCCGAGCTGAGCGCGGCCGGGCTCGTGGAGCGCGCCCGCGCCGACGCCGCCGCCCTGGGTCTGGAGCCCGGCTCCCGGCTGCTGTCGGCGCTCCCGTACGACAGCTGGGAGGGGCTGGCGCGCGGCCTGTACGCGCCGCTGGCCTCCGGCGGCTCGGTGGTGCTCTGCCGCAACCTCGGTCAACTGGCCGACGGCGGGCTGGAGAAGCGGATCGAGAACGAGCGGGTCACGCACCGGGCGGTGTGACGAGCGCGGGCCGCGCCGGAGGGGCCACCGGTCGGTGGTCGCGTGGCCACCGGAGGACCGTCGCCAGGCCGCCGCACGACCGCCCGGCCGGCCCCGGAACACCGCCGTCCAGCCCTCGCACGCACCCGGTACGACCATCTCCGCGGCGCCACCCTTGTGGCCCACAGCGGGCCGAGTCCCTTGGGTCCCGGGCACAACTCCGGTGGATGATCGGCGGTACGCCACACAACCAAGCGCGCGCGACGACCGTCTACCGGGGTGCCCGGGCGGCTTTCCGCCCGCCGCCGACCCGTGAAGGATGGACGCCGACGTGACCGACAGCCCGCCCCCCGAGCCCGACCACCGGGCCGGGGACGAGCCACGACCGGACACGCCGACACCCCCGGAACCGGCCGGGCCCACAGAGCCCGACGCGTCCGACACCCCCGACGCGCCCGGCGAGCAGCCCGACGCGCCCGAGCCGACCGAGCCGACCGAGCTGACCGAGCCGACCGAGCTCAGCGAACCCGGCGCGCCCGACGCATCCGACACGCCCGGCGACCGCAACCGCCGTCACCACTGGCTGCGTTGGACCGCCCTCGGCGTCTCGTTCCTCGTGCTCGCCGCCGCCGGGACCGGCTGGTGGTTCTACAAGAAGCTCGACAACAACATCCGCACCGACACCACGGCCGCCGCCGAGCTGGAGCGCTACGGCAAGGAGCGCCCCCCGCCCGGTGCGGACAACGCGCAGAACCTGCTGCTCATCGGCTCGGACTCGCGCGCGGGCAGCAACAGCAGATACGGGCGCGACGACGGCGGGAGCCAGCGTTCGGACACCACGATCCTGCTGCACCTGGCGGCGGACCGGAAGTCCGCGACCGCCGTCTCGCTGCCGCGCGACCTGATGGCGGACATCCCGGACTGCCTCAAGCAGGACGGCACCCGCTCCAAGGCCCAATTCGCGCAGTTCAACTGGGCGTTCGAGTTCGGCGGCGCCGCCTGCACCATTCGTACGGTGGAGAAGCTCACCGGAATCCGGGTCGACCACCACATGGTCGTCGACTTCAGCGGCTTCAAGGACATGGTGGACGCGGTCGACGGCGTCGAGGTCTGCCTCAAGCAGCCGGTGGACGACCGGCAGGCGCATCTGAAACTCCCCGCGGGCCGCCAGACGCTCCACGGCGAGCAGGCGCTGGGATTCGTCCGCGCCCGGCACGGCTTCGGCGACGGCAGCGACACCGAGCGCATGGACCGCCAGCAGCAGTTCCTCGGCTCGCTGGTGCGCAAGGTGCAGAGCAATGGCGTGCTGCTCAATCCGACCCGGCTCTATCCGGTGCTCGACGCGATGACGAAGTCGCTCACCACCGACCCGGGGCTGAATTCGCTGAAGGACCTGTACGACCTGGTGCGCGGGATGCGCGGAATCCCGACCGACAAGGTGCAGTTCCTCACCGTGCCGCGCAAGCCGTACACGTACGACACGAACCGCGACGAGCTGGTCCAGCCGGACGCGCGGGTGCTGTTCCAGCAGCTGAGGGACGACCGGCCGCTCCAGGTGACACCGGCCGGGGGCACGCAGAAGGACAAGGGGGACGGCGATGCGCAGAAGAGGACGGCGGACGGGGCGGACAGCTCGTCGTCGGACGACAAGCCCGACGATCCCGCTTCCCCGAGCCCGGCGCCGACGTACCCGGGTTCGAATGCCGCGGTGGGCATGTGCGGGTAAAGCGTGTGTCAACGGAGAACAGGCGGGGATGCGGATTGGGCGGATTGCCCGGTTGTAAGGGGCGTGGAATTTGTCACGGCCGTCGCTCTTCGCTCAACAGGGCAGATAGTGTGACGCGACCCGGTGCTTGTGGCCACCCGAGGCCACGCACTGCAGGATCGAATGACTGAGCGCTTTGGGGGAAGTGACTCGCGTGGCACCGACGGAGGACTAAGGCAACCGTGGATGCGCAGAGCCGTGGGCGGGCAGAAGAAGTCGACCCGGCAGACCAGTGGGTGCTCAACCCGCAGACGGGCAATTACGAATTGCGACTGAATCCTTCCGGACCGCAGTCGTCCCCGTCGGCAGGCACCTCCCCGCGCAGAACCACGGCCCCCGGCAGAGGCGGCCCGTCCCGCCGTCGTGATGTCCCCGGCCAGCGCGACAACCGCCGCTCCGGCGGCGACCAGGACGGGTCCCCGGCCGCGCCGGGGAGGCGCAAGCGCAAGCCCAAGGCGTCCCGCAAGAAGAAGGCGCTGCTGTGGACGGGCGGGGTGATGGGGTTCGTCCTCGTCGCGGGCTCGGCCGGCGCGTACCTGCTCTACCAGCACTTCAACAACAACCTGAACACCGTCGACGTCGGTGACGCGGGCAGCAAGCACGCCACCTCCGACGGGCCGGTCAACATCCTGATCATCGGTACGGACAAGCGCACCGGCAAGGGCAACGAGGGGTACGGCGACAAGGGCAGCGAGGGCCACGCCGACACCAACATCCTCTTCCACGTCTCCAAGGACCGGACGAACGCGACGGCCCTGTCGATCCCGCGCGACCTGGTCACCAACATCCCGGAGTGCCCGACCAAGCAGAAGGACGGCACCAGCAAGACGGTGCGGTCCGAGACGAAGGTGCGCTTCAACACCAGCCTGGGCCAGGACGGCCGCGACCCGGGCTGCACGATGCGTACGGTCAAGGCGCTCACCGGGCTGAGCGTCGACCACTTCATGATGGCCGACTTCAACGCGGTCAAGGAGCTGTCGACGGCCGTCGGTGGCGTCGAGGTGTGCCTGACCAAGCCGGTGAACGACCCCAAGTCGCACCTCAAGCTGCCGGCCGGCGTCTCCAGGATCAAGGGCGAGCAGGCCCTCGCGTTCGTACGGACCCGGCACAGCTTCGGCAACGAGAGCGATCTGGACCGGATCAAGCAGCAGCAGCAGTTCCTCAGCTCGATGATGCGGAAGATGAAGTCCGACTCGACGCTGAGCAGCCCGACCAAGATGTACGGACTCGCGAACGCGGCGACCAAGGCGCTCACGGTCGACTCGGGCATAGGGTCGATCAAGAAGCTGACCAGCCTCGCGCAGGACCTCAGCAAGGTCGATCTGAAGAACGTGACCTTCACGACCGTGCCGGTGATCGACAACCCGGCCGACGGCCCGGTGCACAAGACGGTCATCATCGACCCGTACAAGGCGCCGCAGGTGTTCAGCATGATGCGCTCGGACGTGTCCTTCACCGAGGTGAAGAAGAAGGAGAACCAGGCCAAGGACGCCCAGGCGGCGCTCCTCAAGGGCACTCGCGCACAGGCGTCCGCCGTGCGCGTCCAGGTGCTCAACGGCGGCGCGGTGGCGGGCTCCGCCTCCCAGACGCTGGTGTGGCTGCAGAACAGCAAGGGCGTACTGAAGTCGGACAACGGCGGCAACGCCCCGGCGAAGCTGGCGAACACCACGCTGGCGTACGCGCCCAACCAGGCGGACCAGGCCCGTAAACTCGCCGATCTGATGGGTCTGCCGGCGAGTGCGCTGAAGCCCGGGACCCAGGACGCGGTGGGCAAGACGCCGATGGTGCTGACCCTCGGCGCGGACTTCAAGGGCGCCGGCATTCCGATCGCCGCTCCGGCCAAGGCGCCCGAGGGCATCCAGAAGGTCGAAGCGGACAAGTCGGTGTGCGCCAAGTGACACGCGTATGCAACTGATGCGTACGCAACTGACGTGTGCCAAGTGACAACAGGTTTCCGGCCCTTACGGGGCGTGGGGACCACCTGAGACAGGGGGTATTGGGGTGGGGCAGAACAGCGTGCGCGGGGAGGGAACGCGGCCGCGGCGCGTCCAAAACGCCGATCAGCTCGGCTGGGACGAGTCTCTCTACGGCCAGGAGGGGGGCGGCGACAAGCCGCCCGCCCCGCGCTCTTCCGGCGACGGGCCGGACGACGGCAAGGGCGCGCCCGAGAAGGGCACGGCCGCCGACGGCAGCGGGCACCGGCGCGGCGGTCCGCGTAAACGGGTGAAGAAGAAGGGCAAAAGACGCATACTGCGCTGGGTCGCCTCGACGCTCGCGCTGCTCATACTCGGGACGGCCGGCGCCGGATATCTGTACTACCAGCATCTCAACGGCAACATCCGCAAGGGCGACCGCAGCGCGGGCGGCTCCAACGCCAAGAAGACCGAGGCCAACGCCGACGGCCAGACCCCGCTCAACGTCCTGCTGATCGGCTCCGACAGCCGCGCGGGCGAGGAGAACGTCAAGCTCGGCGGCGCCAGGGACACCGCGGACGACCCGCCGCGGGCCGATGTGCAGATGCTGATGCACGTCTCCGCGGACCGCAAGAGCGCCTCGGTGGTCTCCATTCCGCGCGACACCCGCGTCGACATCCCGTCGTGTGTGAACCCGAAGACCAAGAAGACCATGGCGGCCACCAACACCCTCATCAACGAGTCGCTGGGCCGGGGCGGCGCGGGCTGTGTCCTGGACACCTGGGAGAAGCTCACCGGCGTCTACATCGACCACTGGATGATGGTCGACTTCTCGGGCGTGGTGGCGATGGCGGACGCGGTCGGCGGCGCCGACGTGTGCGTCAAGCAGAACGTGTACGACGGGCCCAAGCCCAAGGTGCCCGGCGGCTCGCACCTGCGGCTGACCGCCGGCACGCACCCGGTCAAGGGCGAGCAGGCGCTCCAGTGGCTGCGCACCCGGCACGCCTTCGAGAGCGACTTCGGCCGGGCCAAGGCCCAGCACATGTACCTCAACTCGGTGATCCGCCAGCTGAAGAAGCAGAACGCGTTCACCGACACCGGCCGGATCATGGGCCTCGCCGAGACCGCCACCAAGTCGCTCCAGGTCTCCCGCGAGCTCGGCACGGTCAAGAAGCTCTACGACCTCGCCATGGAGCTCAAGAGCGTTCCCACGGACCGGATCAACATGCTGACCATGCCGCGGATCGAGGACTACAAGAACAAGGACCACGCCCTTCCGAAGCCCGGCGCGGCCGACGCGCTGTGGTCGATGCTGCGCGACGACAAGCCGCTCGACAAGAAGGACGACGGGCCGGCCAAGCAGGAGAGCAAGGGCCCGGCGGCCACCCCGGCCGGCTCGCTCGCGCTCAGCGTCGTCAACGGCACCGGCGTCAACGGCGCGGCGCCCACCCAGAAGCGGGCGTCCACGGTCACCGACACCCTGAAGAACAAGGGCTTCTACAAGGCGAAGGCCTCCGACACCCGGGGCTCGGCCGCGGTCACCACGCTCACGTACCCCAAGAGCGCGGGCGCGCAGGGCAAGGCCGACGCGCTGTCGGTGGCCACCGCGATGGAGCTGCCGTCCAGCGCGGTGAAGGTGTCCGCCGACGTCTCCACGCTGACCCTGACGGTCGGCGCCGACTGGCGCACCGGCGCCACGTACCCGAAGAAGGCCGCCGAGAACAGCGACCCGCTGAAGGACACGGAGAACGTGAACGGCGCGAGCAAGTCGGACTGCATGGACGTGTACTGGCCCTACCGCTGGTAGGCGCGGGTTCCGCGTACGACGAAAGGGGGGCGCCCGGTGCTGTGAAGCAC
>NZ_JBHWUR010000177.1:0-9601 GCF_042737755.1 Streptomyces sp. NPDC059994 | reverse complement strand
GCGGCGGGGCCCTTCGCGGCGTGTGGGCCTAGCCCTGCCAGGAATGCGCCGCCCGGAAACCCGGGGTGCGCTCCAGGCGGCGCCAGCCCGCCGTGTCGCGGCCTCGCGACGGGGACGGGGCGGACTGGGCGGCCGCGCGGGCGAGCAGGACGGCCGTGATGGCCGCCAGCTCCTCGGGCGCGGCTTCGCCCTTCTCGACGCGGAGGACGGAAGGAGAGGAAGAGGTCGGGGTGGTCAACGGGGCTCCTCGTTACTGAGGCGGATTGCCGTGCTTGCGGGACGGCAGGTCGGCGTGCTTGGTGCGCAGCATCGCGAGGGAGGCGATCAGCACCTCGCGGGTCTCGGCGGGGTCGATGACGTCGTCGACGAGGCCCCGCTCGGCCGCGTAGTACGGGTGCATCAGCTCGGCCTTGTACTCCTTGACCATGCGCACGCGCATCGCCTCGGGGTCCTCGGCCTCCGCGATCTGCTTGCGGAAGATGACGTTGGCGGCACCTTCCGCGCCCATCACCGCGATCTCGTTGGTCGGCCAGGCGTAGGTGAGGTCGGCGCCGATGGACTGGGAGTCCATGACGATGTACGCCCCGCCATAGGCCTTGCGCAGGATCAGCGAGATCCGGGGCACGGTCGCGTTGCAGTACGCGTACAGCAGCTTCGCGCCGTGCCTGATGATTCCACCGTGCTCCTGATCGACACCGGGCAGGAAGCCGGGCACGTCCAAAAGGGTGACGATCGGGATATTAAAAGCATCGCACATCTGGACGAAACGGGCGGCCTTCTCCGACGCCTCGATGTCCAGTACGCCGGCGAGCGACTGCGGCTGGTTGGCCACGATGCCCACGACCTGGCCGTCGAGCCGGGCGAGGGCACAGATGATGTTGCGGGCCCAGCGCTCGTGGATCTCCAGGTAGTCGCCGTCGTCGACGAGCTCCTCGATCACCTTGTGCATGTCGTACGGGCGGTTGCCGTCGGCGGGCACCAGGTCGAGCAGCACCTCGCCGCGCCGGTTCGCCGGGTCCTCGCTGGGGTGCGTCGGCGGGTTCTCACGGTTGTTGGACGGGAGCATCGACAGGAGGTAGCGGACCTCGGCGAGGCAGGTCTCCTCGTCGTCGTACGCGAAGTGCGCCACGCCCGACGTCTCGGCGTGCACGTCCGCGCCGCCGAGCCCGTTCTGGGTGATCTCCTCGCCGGTCACCGCGCGGACGACGTCCGGGCCGGTGATGAACATCTGCGAGGTCTCGCGGACCATGAACACGAAGTCCGTGAGCGCCGGGCTGTAGGCCGCGCCGCCCGCGCACGGGCCGAGCATCACGCTGATCTGCGGGATGACGCCCGAGGCGCGCGTGTTGCGCTGGAAGATGCCGCCGTAGCCCGCGAGGGCGCTGACGCCTTCCTGGATACGGGCGCCGGCGCCGTCGTTCAGGGACACCAGCGGCGCTCCGGCCGCGATGGCCATGTCCATGATCTTGTGGATCTTGGTGGCGTGGGCCTCGCCGAGGGCGCCGCCGAAGATGCGGAAGTCGTGCGCGTAGACGAAGACCGTACGGCCCTCGACCGTGCCCCAGCCGGTGATGACACCGTCCGTGTACGGCTTCTTGGCCTCCAGGCCGAAGCCGGTGGCGCGGTGCCGCCGCAGCTGCTCGACCTCGCGGAACGAACCCGGGTCGAGGAGCAGCTCGATCCGCTCGCGCGCGGTCAGCTTGCCCTTGGCGTGCTGCGCCTCGGTCGCGCGCTCGCTCGGCCCGCGCCGGGCCTGCTCGCGCAGGGCCAGCAGCTCGGCCACGCGGCCACGCGCGTCACTCGGCTCACCCGGGGTTTCGTCCACAACGGTCATGCATCGACCCTACGAAGTCGACCAAGAATTTCCCGCCGTCGACTCTGTACAGTGTCCGGACCGTTTTCCTGGTAGCCCTGAACAGAACATTCCCGCGATGCAGGCGAAGTGCCAGCTCAGGGCCATCCCGCTTTGTGGAGGTCCAACAACGCTATCAGATGAGAGCCACGTCACAGCGGTGGCTCGCGCCCGCCGCGCCCGGTGTGATCCGCAGCCGGAGCGCCTTGCCGGTGGCAAGGACCTCGACCGTGGAATCGGCACTGGTCACCCGCCGTACGGGACGGTTCCAGGTCACCTCGAAGGGCCGGCCGGTGCGCGGCGGCTCGCTGACCCGGAGCGTGGCCGTCGCCCCGTTGCTCCGTACGAGGACGCTCGCCGGCGCGGAGACCGCCAGCGGGCCCGCACTGCCGGCCTGCCAGAAGTTGGCGCACAGCAGGTCGAGTGCGGGCACGGAGACGGCCTGGCAGGCGGCCGTGTTGGCGAGGACCGACAGCCGGCCGGTGTCGGCGGCGCGGGCCGCGACCGTCTGCCGTGAGGCGCCCGGCATCAGCTGGTAGCTGTACGAGGCGCCCACCGGGTCGGTCCCGTGGTCCAGCCACAGCGTCTGATAGGTGCGGGTGCGCCGTTCGGTCGAGCTCGTGGTGTTGATGTCGCTCCACGCGCCGGTCCTGGGCTCGCGCAGGGTGTGCAGCGCGGTGGTGCCGCCGGGGAAGACCCAGCCGCCGTGGCCCTCCAGGTGCGCCCAGCGGGGGCGGGCGGAGGTGTCGAGGGTGAACCGGCCGGTACCGGCCTCGCCGAGGTTGCGGTTGTCGACGACCGTCTCGACCCGGACGCCGTCGGTCGCGGTGATCCCGGCGCCGAGGCAGATGACGGTCCCGGCCACGCAGAACCAGGACTTGCGGCCCTCCAGGGTCGAGCCGAGCCCCTTCACGTGCTGGCCGACGGCCCCGAACTCCCCGTCGCTCGCCCCGCCCACCCACGTCACGGCGGGCTTGGCCGCGCCCCACTCGCCGCCCGCCCGGTCCGCGAGCCGCTTGGTGGACACGGTGGTCCCCGGCAGCCGGTACGGGTCCACGGTCGGCCAGAACCAGTCCGTGTACTGGTCGTTGCCCTGCTCCCTGGGCCACCAGTAGAGCATTCCGGCGCCGGTGTGCCAGCCGCGCGGGTTCTCGCCGTTGCCGCACTCGTAGTACGCGATCCGCTCCGAGGCCATGGCGATGTTGGCGGTCCAGGCGGGGCGGCGGTGGACGGCGCGGTCCATGGCGGCGAAGAGGGTGTGCCCGACCGGCTCGGGCGCGGCGGCCACGGGTGAGTCGACGACCGCCTGGAGCCGGGCCAGGTCCGCGACCCCGAACTGGCGGGCGGTCAGGGCGGGATGGGTCGGATCCCGCTCGATCCAGCCCTTGATCATGCCCTGCCACCGGGTCCGCTCGGCCTCGGAGGCGCCGCCCGCGAGGACCGCGACGGCGGCGATGATCCCCTGCCCGTGGAAGTGGTCGCCGCGCATCACGTGCAGATCGTCCGCGAGCAGATAACCCCGGCTCACCGCACGCCCGTTGACGCTGTCCATGACCAGCCCGTTGTGGATCAGCGGCGCGTACGCGCGCTCCACGCTGTCGAGGATGATCTGCCGGTCGGGGTCGGTGACGGCCCAGCTCGTCCCGGCGAGCAGCGTGAAGAGCCGCCCGAGCCCGTCGAGCATGACCTGTCCGTACGTACCCGAGTAGGCGATCGACGTGTGCTGGATGAACGATCCGTCGGCGTAGAGGCCGTCGCCCTTGGTGACGTACGGGAAGACCGGCGACAGGGCGTCGCGGGCGAGCGCGAGCTTGGCGGGGGTGCGGCCGAGGGCCCCGCGCACCGCGACCGAGCGGCACAGGTCGACGCGGTTGGCGCCGGTGGAGGTGCCCGAGTAGTCGGCGAGCGCGGAGTCGGGAACGAAGTGGTCGACGGCGGCGCAGGCGGCCTGGATCCGGTCCTCGTCCAGGTGCTCGTAGAGCGCGTTGACCAGGTCGGTGAGCAGCCGGGGGCTGCCGATCTGCCACTCCCACCAGTTGCCGTAGCGCGTGGTGGACGGGTTGTAGACCTTCGCCGCCAGGTGGTCGAGACCGGCGACGGCAGCGCCGAGTAGGCCCGTGTCGCCGGTGAGGCCGGTGGCGGGCTGGAGGAAGGCCTGGGCCATGGTCCACAGCCGGTTGTAGCTCTGGGTGATCCCGGCGGGCGGGTCGAACGGGCAGTCCGGCCAGAGCGAGCGGTCGGCCGGGGCCATCGAGGCCCGGAAGACCCGGGCGCGGTCGCCGGTCTCCTTGAGCCGGGAGGCGTACGGCTCGGCGCCCGGGTCGAAGCCGGCGCCGAGCGAGAGGTCGCGCCAGCGCCCGCGCAGCACGGCGAACTCATCGGCTGCGGACTCATCGGCTGCGGACGCTTCGGCCGCGGACGCTTCGGGAACCACGGCCAGGGTGAGAGCGCTCGCCCCCACGACGGTGAGGAACGTACGACGGGACCACGGGGGCAGCAAGGACACAGGGAACTCCCGGAGGGAAGTGGTGTAGACCGCTGCCGTTGGTGTAGCACGGCGCGCCCGGGGCGTTCAATGCCCCGGACACGCCGAACAGAAAGCGCTTACCCGATCCGGTTACCCTCTCAACGCCGCACGCTCCACGTGACGGAGTCGCTGAGCCCGGCCGCGATCCGCGGATCCCGCACCGACTTCGTCGGGTCGGTCACCGTCACCTTCAGCTGATGCGTCCGCCGGTCCCAGGGCGAGATGACGGCCTGCGCGACACCGACCCAGGTGCGCCCCTCGAACCGGGTGAGCTCGCGGCCGTCCAGGTACCAGCGGATCCTCGGCTGCCTGACGTCCGCGCCCACCAGCCGGGGCACGGTCACCCGCGCCCGGTCGTGGGCGCGCAGGGTTTGCGCGGTCGGCACCGCGGCCGTAGCGATCGAGGCGTGCCGGTAGAACCCGGCGATCATCGCCTCGCGCCCGGGCAG
Source organism: Streptomyces sp. NPDC059994 (assembly GCF_042737755.1). Taxonomy (NCBI): domain Bacteria; kingdom Bacillati; phylum Actinomycetota; class Actinomycetes; order Kitasatosporales; family Streptomycetaceae; genus Streptomyces; species Streptomyces sp. NPDC059994. The sequence continues at coordinate 4,773 of NZ_JBHWUR010000177.1, read as the reverse complement.
GCTGAAGGGCTTGCCGAGGATGCGCATGATCGAGTTGTCGGTGGGGCGGAAGAGCCCGGTGACGTAGTAGCCGCCGCCTTCGTACGCGCCCACCGTGCCGCCGTCGGGCGAGGTCTCCCCCAGCCACCGGTACCACTTGGTCCGCTGCGCGGCCATCCGGTCGGCGCTCAGCACCGAGATGTTGGACTCGGCGGCCTCGGGCCCGGAGTAGTGCTCGTAGCCGGGGGTGCCCGGGTAGAAGTACTCGTCCGCGAGCTTGCCCAGCGAGTGGCCGGTCTCGTGGATGGCGACCTGGCCGGACTTGGCGTTGCCGGCCGACGCGGTGGAGATCCCCTCGTAGCCGAGCTTCTGGCTGGGCTCGTTGTATCCGGCGCCGCCGTACTTGGTGCTGTTGGCCAGCACGATCACCAGGTCGGCCTGCGGGGCCTTGGCGACGTACGAGTCGACCTTGTCCTGGTCGACGCAGAGCAGCCGCTCGATGCCGTCGCACCAGAAGTAGGCGCCGAGCGCGGTGTTCTTGACATCGCCCTGGGCGGGGTCGCCGGAGACGCCCGACTGTGCCGAGACGGCGTCGACGGTCCATACGTTGAAGAGGTTCTGGTACGTGGTGTACGGCTCGACGCCGGTCACCTCGCCCCACTTCTCCTTGGCGTCGGCGTGGAACTTCGCCAACTGGTCGACGGTGTACCCGTCCCCGACGATGACGACGTCGAGGCGGTCGGCGCTGGGCCCGTTGCCGACGATCTCGCTGACGTCGCCGTCGGCGTCCGCGGCCCGCCCGGAGAGCCGGGCAGCGGGCCGGCTCACACCCGCGGCCGGAACGCGCACGTGCCCGGACCCGGCCTCGCCGCCCTCCTCGGGCCCGGGTATCTCGACCTCGACGCGCGGCCGGGGAGCCGGGGCGTCGGCGGCCGGGGCGTCGGCGGCCGAGGCGGGCACGGACAGGAGCGCGGCAACGACGGACGCGGTGAGTCCGGCCGCCGCTATGGTTCTGCGCAGACGCAAGGCTGAGCGCATGGATTCCTCCCCCAGTAACGGAAGTTAAGCAGTCGGATAAATCTGTTGAACGGCTCGCTTAAGTTAGGGGGCGCACGGGGCATGCGCAATGCCCTGGGACGAGGGAGACACGATGGACGAACCTGCCGTGATCGGCCGCCGGGTGCAGCGGCTGCGCGCCGAACGGGGACTCACCCAGCGTCAGTTGGCCGAGCCCGCCTACACCCCGGCCTATGTGTCGACCCTGGAGTCCGGCAAGGTCAGGCCCTCCGAGGCGGCGCTGCGCCACCTCGCCGAGCGTCTGGGCACCACGTACGAGGAACTGGCCACCGGCCGCCCCGCCCACCTGGCGACCGAGCTGCGCCTGGGACTCACCGACGCCCAGCAGCTCCTGGCCACCGGCGACGCCGAGGAGGCGGCTGTACGCTACCGTCAGCTGCTGACCGAGGCCGAGCTGCACGACCTGCTCCCCGAACAGGCGGAGGCCCTCCTGGGCCTGGGCGACTGCGCCCTGGAGACCGGTGAACTTGCCGACGCCATAAGGCACTTCGAGGCGTCGGAGCGCCAGCAGGTGGGCGAGCCGCTGCCGCGCCGGGCGCGCGCGATCCGGGGCCGGGCGATCGCCCACGTCCTGGCGGGCGAGCTCCGCTACGCCTGCTACCTCCTCGAATCGACCATCGACGAACTCGGCACGAGCGGCCTCAACGACCCGGAGTCACTGGTCCTGCTCTATTCGGCGGTCATCGGCCCGTACCTGGACATGGGCGCCCAGGCGCGCGCCGCGCACGCCGCCGAACTGGCGCTGGCCCTCGCGCCGCAGGTCTCCGACCCGGCGCTGGTGGCGGGCATGCACCGCCAGGTCGCCCGCACCTTCCTGGCCGAGGGCCGCACGGCCGACGCCGACGCGTCACTCGCCAAGGCCCAGTCGGTCTACCGCCAGCTGCGCCTGCGCACCGACCTGGCGCACTGCCACTGGATGCGGGGTTACGTATACGCCCAGGACGGCGAACTGATCGCGGCCGAGCGGGAGTTGCGTACGGCCCGCGACATGCTGGCCGCCAAGCGGGCCGCGCTCTTCACCTGCCAGGTCGAGGTCGAACTGGCCGACGTCCTGCGCCGCCTGGGCCGCCACACCGAGGCGGCCTCGCTGCTCACCCCGCTCGTCGACCCGGCGCCGGAGCTGGGCGACCGGCACGGCGCGGTCCACGCGGGCGGCGCACACCGCCTCCTCGGCCTGATCCGCGAGGAGAGCGGCGACCTGGAGGCGGCGGAGGAGCACTACGTCACGGCCCTCGGCCTGCTGGAGCGCAGCGGCGCGACGGGCGACCTGGCGGACCTGTGCCGCCTCCTCGGCGACCTCCTGCGCCGTACGGGACGCACCGAGGCGGCACTGGACGCGTACCGCACGGGCCTGGGGCACCGGGCGGCGCCGGGGACCACGACGCTGGGGCCCGCGCCGGTACCGCCGCGGTATTAGGCCCGGCCCGCCCGCCCACCCGAAACCAGTCGTTGAAACTTGAACGGAATGGGTCTACAGTCGTTCTTGTTGAACATTCAAACGATCGCCCCGAAGGAGCAGCAGCCATGGGAATCTTCGCCCGCAAGAGCGACAGCACGACGACCACCATCGCCCCCGTCGACCCCGCTCTCGCCGCCCTGACCGGCACGTACAGCATCGACCCGGCCCACAGCAGCATCGGCTTCAGCGTGCGCCACGCGATGGTCACCAACGTCCGCGGCTCGTTCGCCGAGCACGAGGGCACCCTCACCCTCGACGGCACCGACCCCGCCGCCTCCGCCGCCGTCATCGACGTGAAGATCGCCTCCGTCGACACCGGCATCGGCGACCGCGACAACCACCTGCGCGGCGGCGACTTCTTCGACGCCGAGCAGTTCCCGCTGATGACCTTCCGCTCCACCGAGGCCCAGCAGCTCGGCGGCGACAAGTACCGGATCGTCGGCGACCTCACCATCAAGGACGTCACCAAGCCGCTCGCCATCGACCTGGAGTTCAACGGCTCGGCCACCGACCCCTACGGCAACCAGCGCGTCGGCTTCGAGGGCAGCGCCGACATCCTGCGCTCCGAGTGGGGCCTGACCTGGAACGCCGCACTGGAGACCGGTGGCGTCGTCGTCAGCGACAAGGTCAAGCTGACCTTCGACATCTCGGCGATCAAGGCCGCGTAGCCGCGGCCCACCGCCGCCCCTACCAGCCCCCACCCCCGTCGAACCCGCCGCCGTCACCGCCGCCCCCGCCGCCCCAGCCGCCGCCGAAGTCGGACGGGTTGAAGTCGGAGCCCGAGACGTCGCCGCCGTCGTAGCTCTGGCCCGCGAAGTCGGCGCCGCCGTAGTCGGCCGCGTAGGCCGGGGTGGAGAGCATCGAGCCGAGCATCGTGCCCATGAGCAGGCCGGGGAGGATGCCGCCGCCGAAGTAGCCGCCGGCCCAGGGGCCGTACGCCGGGCCCGCGTCGTAGTACGGACGGCGGCCCCCGTCCGTGTCGACCTCGCGCACCAACGGGTCCTGCCCGTCCCGCAGGCGCGTCGCGTCCGCCAGGCAGACCGGGACCTGGCGCGGGGCGCCGCCCGCCGGGGACCAGGCGGCGTCCTCGACCGAGGGGCCGTGGCGCGGGTCGAAGAAGCAGGGGGCGCGGCGCTCGGGCAGCGGCCGGTGCTCGCGGCGGGCGGCGAGGGTGGCGAGCGAGAACCGCCCGTCCTCCAGGGCCTGCGTCACCCCGCGTACGTCACCGGGGTGCCGGGCCGCCGCCATCAGGGTCTTCGCGGTCTCGTACGAGTCCAGGGCACGCTCGTAGTCGGCGCGCATGGCATCGTCGGCGCCCGCCTCGGCGGGGTGGAAGTCGAGCCGGTCGAGCTCCTCGCCGAACGCGGTGATGTCCTCGTCGACCACCACCTGGAGCCGCTGGAGCGCGGCCCGCTCCTCCTCGGCCTTCTTCTTGCGGCTGCGCCGGACCAGGGCGTACGCACCGGCGCCGCCCGCGACGACGACCGCGCCGGTGACGATGAGCGCGGTGCCGGAGACACCACCGCTGTCGCCGGAGCCTCCGCCCCAGGAGGCAGGGGCGTGGCCGCGCATCGTGGGCAGGGCCTGGTCGACGAACGCGTTGAGCTGGGTCGACGCGTCCGCGGCGGTGCCGGGGGCGCGTACGGCGGCCTTCAGGTTGTCGACGGCCTGCGCCGACATGACCTTGCGGTCGGCTCCGGCGTTGAAGGCGTCGCCGAGGCGGACGGCGTACAGGCCGGTGACGCCGGTGTCCGTGCGCAGGTTCCGCAGGAGGGTGTCCTTCGGGAACGCGGCGGTCGCGGGCAGCACGGCGACGAAGAGCGGCTTGTCGGCGTCCTTGATCTTCTTGGCCAGCGCGTCGGCCTGGGCGGCCGACAGCTGCCCGGCGGCGCCGGGGTCGACGTACACCGGCGCCTTCTTGAGTGCGGTGGCGACTTCTGCGACGCCGGACGCGGTGGGGGCGGCGGCCGTCGCCAGGGGGGTGGCGGTGGCCAGCGCGGTGAGTGCGGCGGCGGAGAGCGCGAACAAAACCCGGGACCTCATGACTCCGACGCTACCGGAGTCCCCCACGAACCGGACAAACCTCCCTTGGCCCCCACCCCGCCCGTTCCCTGAACCCTCCGGGGGTGGGTGGGGGTGAAGGTGGCTCTCCCGGGGGGGGGGGCCCCCCCCCCCCCCCGGGGGGGGGGGGGGGCCCCCCCCCCCCCCCCGGGGGGGGCGGCCCCCCCCCCCCCCCCCGCGGGGGGGGCCCCCCCCCC
>NZ_JBHWUR010000176.1:0-9794 GCF_042737755.1 Streptomyces sp. NPDC059994 | reverse complement strand
GGCGCCCCCGCCCGCCCCGGCGCCCCCGCCCGCCCCGGCGCCCGCGCCGTCCGGCGGTGTCGCGTGGCCGACGCCGACGGCCGACCTGCCGTCGGGGGCGACCCCGTGGGCCGGTACGGACACGAACGCCGGGTCGGACGCCGGTTCCGTACCGCTTCCGGCGACGGTGTTCGCCCCGCCGCTGTCCGGCTCGGACGCCGACGACACCCCGCCGCCGAGGGCTCTGCCCGAGGCGAAGACGGCCCTGCTCCATGGCGGCAGCCAGCTTCCCCCGACGGCCATCGCCCCGGCCCTCGACCCGCAGGCGCAGGCGCAGGCGCAGGGCGGCCCGGGAGCGGGGCCGGCCCGGCCCGGGGTACCGGGTGCACACGGCGCCCCGGCCGGTCCCGGGAGCCATGGCGCCCCGGCCGGCCCCGGTGCCGCCGGTGGTCCTGGCGTGCCCCCCGGCCCCGGTGCACCTGGCGGTCCGGGCGCGCCGGTCGGCCCGGGCGGTCCCGGCGCTGACGGTGGTCATGGCCTGCCCGGAACCCCGGCCGCTCCCGGCGGCCCCGGCGCACCTGGCGCCCCGGCAGGCTCCGGTGTTCCCGGTCTGCCCGGTGCCCCCGGCGCGGCCCCCGGCCCCGGTGCACCCGGCGTCCCGGGCGCGCCCGTCGGCCCGGCCGGTCCTCGCCCCTTCGCCGCCGACATCGCCGATGCCGCCACCAGTAAGGCCGCTCCGCCGCGCGGGGCCCGGGGGACCACTCCGCCGCCGCCCGGGGAGCCCGGGGTTCCCGGGGCTCGGCCGGGAGGGGCTCCGGCGCCCGCCTACGTACCCACGCAGATGGTTTCGCAGCTCGGGCCCGACGCGCCGCAGCCCGACGGGCCGCCCACGCCGCCGGCTCCGGGCGGGGGCGGGGTGCACCATGCCGCGACGATGCTGGCCGACCCGAGCCAGCTCGGGGGACCCCAGCCGCCCGCGCCTCCCGGTCCGCCCGGCGCCCCCGGTGCCGGTCGTGCGCCGCAGCCGCCCGGGCCTCCCGGTGTGCCCGGTGTACCCGGCGCGCCGCAGCCCCCCGGCCCGCCCGGCCCGCCCGGCGTTCCCGGCGGGAGCAGTGGCGGCGGTGCGCACTACGCCGCGACCATGCTCGCCGACCCGAGCCGGCTCGGGCCCGGCGGGCGGCCCGGCGCGCCCCAGCCTCCCGGTCCGCCCGGGGCTCCCGGCCAGCCCGGCGTGCCCGCCGCACCCGGGGTGCCCGGAGCGCCCGGCGGCCCCGGTGGTGTGCACCACGCCGCCACCATGCTCGCCGGGCCCGCCCAGATGGGACCCGGCGCGCCCCAGCCCCCGCAGCCGCCCGCGTACGGCTACCCCCAGCAGCCCACCGGTCTGCCGACCGTCGGGCCGGGGTACCAGGCCGTGCTGCGGTACCGCGCCGCCGACGGGTCCGAGCAGCAGCTCATCCGGCGGTCCGCGCCCGGCATCCCGCACCCCGAGTGGCAGATCTTCCACGAGCTGCGCGGGATGAACGTGCCGCCGGACCACGTCCTGGAGCTGCACACCGAGCTCGCCTCGTGCGAGCTCCCCGGCGGCTACTGCGCCCGGATGATCCGGGAGACCTGGCCGCAGGTGCGGATCACCTCGGTCGCCCCGTACGGCACGGACCACGCCTCCCGTCGCCAGGGCGTCCAGCACCTGCTCACCCACCAGGGCGAGCTGGCGCAGGTCGCGGACGGCCCGGCCCGGCCGCAGCCGGTGCGCGCGCCGCTGCCGCAGGTGCAGCCCGCGCCGCCGCTCCCCCCGGAGGGCGTCGCGCACGAACTCGCCGGTGCCTTCGGCCCGCAGGGCGTCTTCCGCTTCGACCAGCGGGCGGTGTCCCGCCAGGGCGTGCCCGAGGCCGTCGCGGTCACGCTGGTGTGGGCGGGGCTCCCGGCCGACTTCGGGCCGTTCTTCTGGGCGCAGGCCGTGCCCGGCCAGCCGGTCCCGACGCTCGCCGAACTCGCCGCCCAGCGCCAGGTGCAGCCCGCCCCGGACGCGGGTTCGTACCTGGTGATGGGTTCGGACTTCGGCCGCGCGATCTGCGTCCAGTACGGGACCGCGAACATCGTCGCGGTGCCGGTGGAGGCGGGCCCGGGCGGCCAGTCCGTACCGCCGCAGTTCGTGAACTCCGGACTCCCCGAGTTCGTACGGTGCATGGCGCTGCTCGGCCGTATGTGGCGGCTGCGCTACGGGCTCAACCCCGAGCAGGCGGGCCGCTGGACGGTCGACTTCCAGGCTCAGCTCGCCGCGCTCGACCCGGCGGCGCTGGCCTCGCCGGAGAGCTGGTGGTCGGTGCTGCTCGAACAGTTCTGGGACGGACTGCTCTGAGTACATAGGCACATAAGTGCGTTGATACGACGAGGCGTTCGCCGCACCCACGCGGCGGGCGCCTCGTCGGCTTTTCCGGTTCGGACGGGAACTGCAGCATCCTTGGTCGTTAAGGATGGGCGGAGTGTCGTGTTATGACCACTTCACTTCGATCCAGGAGTATGTGGCCGCAGGACCGGAGAAGCCGTAGAGGTCGGAGGACGTCAACGATGAGTGCAGCGCCCGAACCACCGCAGTCACCCCAGGGCTTCGCCGTCGTGCGGGGCGGCCGGGGCTACCGGACGGACCAGGTCGACCGCCGGCTGGCCGTCCTCGGCGAGGACCGCGACGCCGCGTGGGAGCGGGCGGCTCGGCTCACCGTCCTCGCCAAGCGGATGGAGGCGGAGGCGGCCGCCCTGCACGACCGGGTCGCGGCGCTCGGCCCGCAGTCGTACGAGTCGCTCGGCCGCCGGGCCCGGACGCTGTACGCCCTCGCGGTCGAGGAGGCCGACGCCGTACGGGCAGGCGCCCAGGAGGAGGCTGCGGGCGTGCGCGACTCGGCGGACACGGCCGGGCGCCTCGCGCGCGAAAGCGCCCGCGAGTACGCGGAGACGGTCCGCGCGGAGGCCGAGGCGCGGGCGCGGCAACTGCTGCTCGCCGCACGGACGGCCGCCGACGAACACCTCGACGAGGCCCGCGCCGAGGCGCACGAACAGCGGGCGGAAGCGGCGGACGCGCTGCGCGAGGTGCGCGAGCGGACCGGCGCCGCGCTGGCCGAGCAGGCGCACGAGCACACCGGGCGCGGCGAGGCCCTCGACCGCGAAGTGGCCGCGCGGCAGACCGAGTCGGACTCCCGCCACGCCGAGCTGACCGCCCACGCCGAAGCGGCCCTGGCCGAGGCGGGGCGGGCCTGCGCCGAGGCCCAGGAGTCCGCCCGCCACGGTCAGGAGGACGCGGAGGCGCGGGGCGCGGACCTGGTCGCGGCGGCGCGGGTGCGGGCCGAACGGATCGGGCGCGAGACGGAACGGGTGCTGCGGGAGCACGCCGAGGCCCGGGAGGAGGCCGTCGCGCACATGGCGCATGTACGGAGCAGCCTGGCGGGGCTCACGGGGCGGGCCCCGGCGGAGGGGTGAGGGCGGCTCACCGCCGCGCCCCCGCCAGGATCCACCCCTCCACCGCCTCGTACTGCTGCCGCTGCGCGTAGACGTCGCGGCGGCTCAGAAACGTGCCCAGCCAGCCCGCCGCGAAGCCGAACGGGATGGAGACGAGGCCCGTCGTGGTGAACGGGAACCAGTTGAAGTCATGGGTGGGGAAGACGGACTGGGGCGAGCCCGACACCAGCTTCGTGCCCGTCATCACCACGACCGTGAACACCGTCCCGCCGATCAGCGTGCACAGCAGCCCCGCCCGGGTGTAGCGGCGCCAGAACAGACTGAGGACCAGGGCCGGGGCCAGCGCGGACGCGCCCAGGCAGAACGAGAGGGTGACCAGCGGCTGGAGGTTGTGGTTCTGGGCCGCCGTGGCCAGCGCGATCGCCGCGATGCCGACGGCGAGCGCGGCCACCCGGGCCGTGTTCGTCTCGGTGGCGTCCCGCACCCCGGCCCGGCCGCGCAGCCCGTGGGCGACCAGGTCGTGGGCGAGCGAGTTCGCGCATGCCAGGGTCATCCCGGAGATCGAGGCCAGCAAGGTCATGAAGATCGCCGTGGCGACCGCGGTGAAGAGCAGCGTGCCCAGCGTCGAGGCGTGCGGCCCGACGATCGCCTGGCTGGTCAGCAGCAGTGACGTCTTGCCCTGCGGGTCCGCCTCGGTGATGGCCCGGCGGCCCACCACCGCCGCCGCGCCGAAGCCGATCACGATCAGCGCGAGGCAGATCACCACGACCGCCGACACCGCCCAGGAGAGCGAGCGCCGGACCGCGCGGGCGCTGCGGGCGCTGTACATCCGCATGGTGATGTGCGGCAGACAGGCCGCGCCGATCACCACCGTCAGCTCCGAGCTGATCATGTCCAGCGAGTCGCCGCCGAACTGGAGCCCGGAGGAGAGGTACGCCGGGCCCGCGCCGCTGCCCTTGGCCGCCTCACCGAGCAGCAGCCCGGGGCTCCACCCGTACCGGTGCAGGATCAGGGCCGCGACGGCGAGCGAGGAGAGGGCGAGGACGACGGTCTTCACCGCCTGGATGAAGGCGGTGCCCTTCATGCCGCCGATCGCCGCGTAGCCGATCATCAGCAGGCCGAGCATCACGATGCAGCCGGTCTTGAACTCCGCTGCGCCGAAGCCCAGGACGAACGCGATGAGGTCGCCCGCGCCGGCCAGCTGGACCACCATCAGCGGCATCAGCGCGGCGAGCGTGACCAGGCACGCGGTGACCCGGACGGCGGGGCCGGGCGCCCGCCGGGCGAACGCGTCGCCCATCGTGAACCTGCCCGCGTTGCGCAGTGGTTCGGCCAGCAGGAACATCAGCAGCACCAGCGAGAGCGCGGTGCTGAGGGTGAGGACGAGACCGTCGTACCCGGTCAGCGCGATGACCCCGACCGTACTGAGCACGGTGGCCGCCGAGACGTAGTCCCCGGCGATGGCCAGGCCGTTGCGCAGCGGGGAGAGCGAGCGGGATCCGGTGTAGAACTCGCCGAGGTCGTCGCGGTCGGGCGCGGTCATCACACAGAGCAGCAGGGTCACGCTGATCACCGCGATGAACGCGATCAGGGACATGGCCCGGGCGTCGGAGGCGAATCCGGTCATCGGGCGGCTCCGTCCGTGTACCGCCGGGAGTTCGGCGGGCGCTGCGCGGCCTGGTGGCGGATGGCGGCGGCGAGCGGGTCGACGGTCCGCTGGGCGGTCCACTCGTACACGGCTATCGCGGCCAGCGTCACCGGCAACTGGCAGAGCCCGAGCAGCAGTCCGGCGGTGAGGCCGCCGGAGATGTGCCGGCCGAGGAAACCGGGGGCGTACCCGGAGAGGACGAGGAAGAGAACGAAGTACCCGAGGGCGGTGAGGGTGGAGACGCGCCGCAACAGACGGTAGGCGGTGCGGAGTTGGGGGATGCCGGGGGAGGGGCGGTGGTGCGGCATCGGCTGCTCCTTGCAGAGGGGGACGGGGGAGCCGGAAGCGCTGGTGGGTGGCGGCGAACTTACCGGTCGGTATGCACTCTGGGGACCCCTTGGGGCGAACTTTTCGGCACGGGCTGCTGGTTACCGTAGGTAACCGTGTGGGGGTGCGCCCTGAGGTGTCGGCTGCGGGCGGACTGCGGCTGGTCGCGCGGTTCCCCGCACCCCCGCAGGGTGCGTGGCCGTCTGCGGGGCGTGGTGGGCCGCTCGCGCGGTTCCCCGCGCCCCTATGGGGACGGGGTGAAGCGGCGACACCCCGCAACCTTTGGAGGCGCGGCGCTGTGACATGTGCGGCTCCGCCGCGTGGGCGCGCCCAGCCACCGACGGTCCGCGGACGAACACCGGGCCGAGAAGGGGGCGCGGGGAGCCGCGCGATCAGCCCGGCATCAGGGCCGCGACGACCGGGCCGCGACGACCGGGCCGCGCCCCCGATCGGGCCGCGCCCCCGATCGGGGGCGACGCCGGGCGCCGCGCCGGGTATCGCCTCCGTGTGGCCGCCGGATCCGCCCCGGGTGCTCACCGGCGTACTCCCCCAAGATCGGTTCACAGGGCATGTAGTTGACCGGGCTCCACCCTGTCATCCCTGCCCTGAGCGGCGACGGAGAGCGCTGGGGTGGAGGTCTTCGCGTGCGGACTCCGCCCTGGGGTGGAGAGCCCCTACGGGTTCCTCCCTACTTCAGGGCAGGGGGTGTTCGTCCTGGCGGAGGATGAGAAGAGGGGGAGCGGTTCTTTAACGTGGTCCTACATCGAGCGGCTACGGGGAGCCGCAGTGTGGCGGTCCCCCCTGCTCCTCAAGAGCTTGGGGGAGGGTGGGGTTAGCCCCAGCAACAAGACACCCCTGGGCACCAGGGTGCCTGGGGCCCCCGATCGCCAGACTGAAGACGTACGCACGACACGCGCCGGGCCAACGGCACACCGGCGCACTGACGCACTGACTCGCAACGAGGAGAAGAACCGTGACAACGGCTGTGACCATTCCCAGGCACGGGGGTACTGGAGGGCAAACGGCGGTCGCGGCTCGGGCGCGCCAGGTCGTCAAGGCGTACGGGTCGGGGGAGACCCGCGTCGTGGCCCTCGACCACGTCGATGTGGACATCGCCCGCGGGCAGTTCACCGCGATCATGGGCCCGTCGGGCTCCGGCAAGTCCACGCTGATGCACTGCCTGGCCGGGCTCGACACGGTCTCGGGCGGCCAGATCTATCTGGACGACACCGAGATCACCGGCCTCAAGGACAAGAAGCTCACCCAGCTGCGCCGCGACCGGATCGGCTTCATATTCCAGGCGTTCAACCTGCTGCCGACGCTCAACGCCCTGGAGAACATCACGCTCCCGATGGACATCGCGGGCCGCAAGCCCGACCGGGAGTGGCTGGACCGCGTGGTGGAGACCGTCGGGCTCGCCGGGCGGCTCAAGCACCGCCCGACCCAGCTCTCCGGCGGCCAGCAGCAGCGCGTCGCGGTGGCCCGCGCCCTCGCGGCCCGGCCCGAGATCATCTTCGGTGACGAGCCGACCGGAAACCTGGACTCCCGCGCGGGCGCCGAGGTCCTCGGCTTCCTGCGCCGCTCGGTGGACGAACTGGGCCAGACCATCGTGATGGTCACCCACGACCCGGTCGCCGCCTCCTACGCGGACCGGGTGCTCTACCTCGCGGACGGCAGGATCGTCGACGAGATGTTCCGCCCGACCGCCGACGCCGTGCTCGACCGCATGAAGGACTTCGACGCGCGGGGGCGGACCTCGTGACCGTGCTCAAGACCTCGATGCGCAACTTCTTCGCGCACAAGGGACGGATGGCCCTCTCGGCCGTCGCGGTCCTGCTCTCGGTGGCGTTCGTGTGCGGCACGCTCGTCTTCACCGACACCATGAACACCACGTTCGACAAGCTCTTCGCCGCCACCTCGGCCGACGTCACCGTCAGCCCGAAGAACGCGAAGCCCGACGACCGGCCGCAGACCGGCACGCCCGAGTCGCTTCCCGCCTCGGCCCTGGAGAAGGCGCGCGGCGCCGCCGGGGTGAAGTCCGCCGAGGGCGGCGTCTCCAGCTCCAGTGTCACGGTCGTCAACGCCGAGAACGAGAACATGGGCTCCTCCAACGGAGGTCCCACCATCGCGGCCAACTGGACGGGCAACGACCTCAAGGCGATGGAGATCACCTCCGGTCACGCCCCGCGCGGGCCGACCGAGATGATGGTCGACGCCGACACCGCCGACAAGCACGACCTGAAGATCGGCGACGAGCTGCGCACCATCGCCGTCACCGGTGACTTCAAGGCGAAGATCACCGGCATCGCCTCCTTCAAGGTGACCAACCCGGGCGCGGCGATCGTCTACTTCGACACCGCCACCGCCCAGCGCGAACTGCTCGGCCGCACCGGCCTGTTCACCAATGTCTCGCTCACCGCCGCCGACGGCGTCAGCGACGAGCAGCTGAAGCAGAACGTCGCCGCCAAGCTCGGCGCCGGCACGTACAAGCTGGAGACGGCCGCCGAGAACAAGGACTCCAACCGCGACTCGGTCGGCTCCTTCCTCGACGTGATGAAGTACGCGATGCTCGGCTTCGCCGGGATCGCCTTCCTCGTCGGCATCTTCCTGATCATCAACACCTTCTCGATGCTGGTCGCCCAGCGCACCCGCGAGATCGGTCTGATGCGGGCCATCGGCTCCAGCCGCAAGCAGGTCAACCGCTCGGTCCTGGTCGAGGCGCTGCTGCTCGGCTTCTTCGGCTCCGTCCTCGGCGTCGGCGCGGGTCTCGGCCTGGCCGTCGGCCTGATGAAGATCATGGGCTCGATGGGCCTGGAGCTGTCCACCGACGACCTGACGGTCAAGTGGACGACGCCGCTGGTCGGCATGGTGCTCGGCGTCGTGGTCACCGTCCTCGCCGCCTACCTCCCGGCCCGGCGGGCCGGAAAGATCTCCCCGATGGCCGCGCTCCGCGACGCCGGTACGCCGGCGGACGGCAAGGCGGGCATCGTCCGGGCCGTCATCGGCCTGGTGCTGACCGGCGCCGGCGCCGCCTCGCTCTACGCGGCGGCCCACGCCGACAAGGCCAGCTCCGGCGCGGGCGTCCTCGCCCTCGGCGTGGTGCTCACGCTCATCGGCTTCGTGGTTATCGGCCCGCTGCTCGCGAGCGGTGTGGTGCGGGTGATCAGCGCCCTGGTGCTGCGGATGTTCGGCCCGGTGGGCCGGATGGCCGAGCGCAACGCGCTGCGCAACCCGCGGCGTACGGGAGCGACCGGCGCGGCCCTGATGATCGGGCTCGCCCTGGTGGCCTGCCTCTCGGTGGTCGGCTCCTCGATGGTCGCCTCGGCCACCGCCGAGCTCGACAAGTCGGTCGGCGCGGACTTCATCGTCCAGGCGGGCAACGGCCAGCCGATCGTCCCGCAGGCGGCCGACGCCCTGCGCAGGACGCCGGGCATCGCCCACGTCACCGACTACAAGTCGGTGGACGCGAAGATCACCACCCCGGACGGGAAGACCAGCAGCGAGGACCTCTCCGCGGCCAGCCCGACCTACGCCCAGGACCTGCGGCGCGAGACGGTCTCCGGCAAGCTCTCGGAGGCGTACGGCAAGGACGCCATGTCGGTCGGCGACAAGTTCGCCGAGGACCACAAGGTCAAGGTGGGCTCCACCCTGACCGTCGCCTTCAAGAACGGCCGCACGGCCCATCTCAAGGTCGCGGCGATCACCTCGGACGACACCAATGTCGACAAGGGCGCGATGTACACCAACGTCACGACCGCCGAGCGCTATCTGCCCGCCGACCGGGTGCCGAAGAACATGATCATGTTCGCCAAGGCGGAGGACGGCAAGGCCAAGGAGGCGTACGCCTCGCTGAAGGCGGCCCTGAAGCCGTACCCGCAGTACAAGGTGCAGGACCAGACGGACTTCAAGAAGGACCTGAAGGACCAGATCGGCCAGCTCCTGAACATCGTGTACGGCCTGCTGGCCCTCGCGATCATCGTCGCGGTGCTCGGTGTGGTGAACACCCTCGCCCTGTCGGTGGTCGAGCGGACCCGGGAGATCGGCCTGATGCGCGCCATCGGCCTCTCGCGCCGCCAGCTGCGCCGGATGATCCGTCTGGAGTCGGTGGTGATCGCCCTGTTCGGCGCCCTGCTCGGCCTGGGCCTCGGCATGGGCTGGGGGACGACCGCGCAGAAGCTGCTGGCCATGGAGGGCCTGGGCGTCCTGGACATCCCGTGGCCGACGATCATCACGGTCTTCATCGGTTCGGCGTTCGTGGGTCTGTTCGCCGCCCTGGTCCCGGCCTTCCGGGCGGGCCGAATGAACGTGCTCGGAGCTATCGCGAGCGAGTAGCCGCCGTACGGGGGTCGGCGGGGCGGCCCCGGGGAGTTCTTGCGAACTCCCCGGG
>NZ_JBHWUR010000175.1:0-10088 GCF_042737755.1 Streptomyces sp. NPDC059994 | reverse complement strand
GCGACTGGGGTTGGTGCCGGGGTCCACCCGTCTCTTGGGGGGGCGGCCCCCGGATGCCGGCCGCGGGCGGGGGGGCCGCGGGGCCCCCTCCCCGGGCCCCGGCGGCCGCCTCGCCCCTGGTGAGTCCCGGGCCAGGGGGCACTTCCGGCCCTACGGGTGCTCTTCCGCCATCGAGCCACTTCGTACACGATGAGCCTGTGGACAGGCATGAGCACGCACGGCTCGACGCGCTCCAGCGCGACCCCTATCCGCACTACGCGCGCGCCCGCCGCGCCGAGGGCCTGACCTTCGTCCCCGAGCTGGACGCCTGGCTGGTCGCGCGCGACGCCGACGTACGGGAAGTGCTGCGCCGCCCCGAGGCGTTCTCATCGGCCAACGCCCTGCGCCCGGACGTCATCCCCGGCCCCGCCGTTCTCGCCGAGCTCGGCTCGGGCTTCGGCGGCCGCCCGGTCGTGGTCACCTCCGACGGCCCCCGGCACCAACGGCTGCGCGCCCCCATCGTCCACGGCCTCTCGGCCGCCCGGGTCGCCGCCGTACTCCCGTACGCGACCGAGCGCGCGACCGCCCTGGTGGAGTCCTTCGCGGCGCGGGGGCGGGCGGAGCTGATGGGGGAGTACGCGATGCTGCTCCCCGGGGACGTCATCGGGCGGCTGATCGGCCTGGACCCGTTGGACGTGCCGGTGGCGGTACGCGGCGGACACCGGGCGGAGGAACTGCTGTTCCGGCCGCTGGAGGAGCCGGAGCAGATCGCCGCGGCGCGGGACGTGGTGACGATGCAGCAGCTGCTCGACACCTATCTGCGGGCGAGACGGGCCCGGCCGCGCGACGACCTGTGCACGGGCCTGCTGACGGCGCTGGCGCCGGGCACCGGCGAGCTGACCCTGGAGGAGCGCCACGAGCTGGTGGCCCACCTCCAGAACTTCCTCCTTGCGGGCCATCTGACGACGACGGCGCAGATCGGCACGACTGTCCTTCATCTGCTGCGCCACCGCGCACAGTGGGAACTGCTCTGCGAGAAGCCGGAGTTGATTCCGGCGGCGATCGAGGAGGCGGCGCGTTACGACACGGCGCTACAGGGTTTCCGCCGCATCACGACGCGCCCCGTGCTGCTGTCCGGGACCGAACTCCCCACGGGGGCCGCCGTCTTCGTGGCATTCGGCTCGGCCAACCGCGATGTCCGCCGTCACGAACGCCCCGACGTCTTCGACATCACCCGCCCCCCGTCCCGCCACCTGGCCTTCGGCCACGGCGCCCACAGCTGCCCCGGTGCCCAACTGGCGAGAGAACAACTCAGCCTGACGATCCATCTCCTGACCACGCGCTTCCCGACCCTGCGCCTGGCTGCGCCGGACGCGCCGGTGGCGATGCGGCCGACGTTGATCCATCGGTCGCCGGAGGTGGTGGAGGTGGTGTGGTGAGGGCGCGGTGCGGGGCGCGGTGCGGGTGGGGGGTGCGGTGCGGTGCGGTGCGGTTCGTCTGCGGGTTCGGTGAGGGCTGGTCGGGCAGTTCCCCGCGGCCCTTCTTGGCCGGGTGTTTGTCTGCGGGTCGGCTGTGGCTGGTTGCGCAGTTCCCCGCGCACCTTAAGGCACCCCCAGCCCCTCGGCGTTCGAGGAGCGGGGTCCGGGGCGGAGCCCCGAAAGCGGGGGGCAGGGAGCGGAGCTCCCGCCCTTCAGGGGCGCGGGGAACTGCGCAACCAGCCACAGCGGACCCGTAGGCGAACAGGGTGGGGCGGAACCCCGAAGCGGGGTGCAGGGGCCGCGGGCCACGCCCGAGGGGCCGGGTGCGTAGCCCCCGGGAGACCACCTCGCCCCCACCCGCCCCGGAGGCCACGCGGCGGAGTCGCACACGTCACAGCGGGAACGGGCGGGGCGGGGGAACTATCCTCGGCCACATGCCCGCCCCCCACGCCCTGATCCTCGGCGGCACCGCCGAAGCCCGCGCGCTGGCCACCGCCCTCACCGCCTCCGGCATGCGCGTCACCACCTCCCTCGCCGGCCGCGTCGCCGCACCCAGGGCGCTCCCGGGCGAGCTCAGGACCGGCGGGTTCGGCGGAGCCGAGGGGCTGGCGCGCTGGATGCGGGAGCACCACGTCACCGCACTCCTCGACGCCACCCACCCCTTCGCCCACCGCATCAGCGAGAACGCGGCAGAGGCATCCCGCCGCACCGGCACCGAGCTCATCGCGCTGCGCCGCCCGGGCTGGACCCCCGCCCCCGGCGACCGCTGGCACAGCGTGCACACCCTCGACGAGGCCGCCGCCCTGCTGCCCGCCCTCGGCCGCCGGGTGTTCCTCACCACCGGCCGCCTCGGCCTCCACGCCTTCGTCCCGCAGGACGGCGCCGACCCCCTCCACGGCCTCTGGTTCCTCGTACGGTCGGTCGAAGCCCCGGACCCCCCGACCCCCCGCCACTCCCAAGTCCTCCTCGACCGAGGCCCCTTCACCCTCGACGGCGAGCGCGCGCTCCTCCGGGAGCACCGCATCGACGTGCTCGTCACCAAGGACAGCGGCGGCCCCGCCACCGCCGCCAAGCTCACCGCCGCCCGTGAGCTCGGGCTGCCGGTCGTGGTGGTGCGGCGGCCCGGCCCGCCCGCAGGGGTGCGTACCGCCCCGGACGTACACACCGTGCTCGCGCTGCTCAGCCCCGCCGCAGCAGATACGTATCCATGATCCAACCCTTGCGCTCCCGCGCCCGCGCCCGCAGCTCCTCGATGCGGTCGGAGACGTCCGAGAGGCGACCCTGGACCAGGATCTCGTCCGGCGTGCCGACGTACGCACCCCAGTAGATGTACAGGTCCTGGTCGAGGTGGCGGGTGAAGGCCTGGCGCGCGTCCAGCATCACCACCACGTCGTCGACGTCCTCCGGCCAGCCCTCCGCGAGCCGCCGCCCGGTGGTGATCTGCACGGGCCTGGCCACCCGGTTCAGACCCGTCCGGTGCTTGGCGAGGAGCGCCGAGACGCTGCTGATGCCCGGCACCACCTCGTAGGTGAACTCCACCGCGCCCCGCTCCAGGATCTCCTCCAGGATGCCGAGCGTGGAGTCGTACAGCGCGGGATCGCCCCACACCAGGAACGCCCCGCACTCGTCCTCGGCCAGATCGTCCACGATGAAGCGCTCGTAGAGGTCGGCACGGCGGCGCCGCCAGTCGTCGACGGCGGGGGAGTAGTCCGATGTCTTGCGGTCCCGCTCCGGATCCCGCGCCTCGACGAGCCGGTACGGCCGCCCGGTCACATGTGCGTCGAGAATGTCCCTGCGCAGCCGGGTCAGGTCGGACTTCGCCTCGCCCTTCTCCATGATGAAGAAGGCATCAGCCTTGTTCAGCGCCTTGACGGCCTGGAGCGTCAGATGGTCGGGGTCGCCCGCCCCGATGCCGATCACATAGATCTTTCTCACGGCCCCGAGTCTGCCGCATCCGTAGGAGGGCGCGAGCAGCGAGGCCTACCGGGGCCGGGGCCCACCGCCTATCCTCCGACCATGCGTGTCGCACTCTTCGTCACCTGCGTCAATGACGCGGTGTACCCGGCCACGGGCATCGCGACGGTGAGACTCCTCGAACGCCTCGGCGTCGAGGTCGACTTCCCGCCTGGCCAGACGTGCTGCGGACAGGCCCAGTTCAACACCGGCTACCGCCGTGAGACCGAGCCGCTGGTGCGCCGGATGGGTGCGGTCTTCGAGGGGTACGACCACGTGGTCACCCCGTCCGGCTCCTGCGCGGCGATGGTCCGCGACAACTACCCCCGCATCGCCCGCAAGGCGGCGGCCGAGGGGCGGGGCACCGAGCTCGGTGAGATCGCGGGATCGCTCGTTCCGCGCGTGTACGAGCTGTCCGAGTTCCTCGTCGACGTCCTCGGCGTCACGGACGTCGGCGCGTACTTCCCGCACACCGTCACCTACCACCCCTCCTGCCACGGTCTGCGCACGCTGGGTCTCGGGGAGCGGCCGCGCCGGCTGCTGGAAGCCGTCAAGGGCCTGGAGCTGCGCGAACTGCCCGGCGCGGAGGAGTGCTGCGGCTTCGGCGGCACCTTCGCCCTCAAGAACCCGGACGTGTCGGCGGCGATGGGCACCGACAAGGTGAACAGCGCGCTCACCACCGGCGCCGAGGTGCTCTGCGGCGCCGACAGCTCCTGTCTGATGCACCTCGGCGGCATCCTCCGTCGCCGGGGCGGCGACCTGCGGCCCCTGCACCTCGCCGAGATCCTGGCGAGCACGGAAGCGGAGCCGTACGTATGACAGACGCCGTACGTATGACAGAAGCCGTATGCAGGACAGATGCCCTGTGCAGGACAGAAGCGGAGTCCCACCCATGAGCGGCACCTTCGTCGGCATGCCCGCCTTCCCCGAGGCGGCCAGGGGCGCGGTCGGCAACAGCACCCTGCGCGCCAACCTCCGGCACGCCACCCACACCATCCGCGACAAACGCGCCAGAGCGGTCGCCGAACTCGCCGACTGGCAGCAGCTGCGCGAAGCGGGCAAACAGATCAAGAACCACACCCTCCGCCATCTGGAGCGCCATCTGGTGCGGTTGGAGGAGTCCGTCGTACGGGCCGGGGGCACCGTCCACTGGGCCGCCGACGCCGACGAGGCCAACCGCATCGTCGCGGACCTGGTCAAGGCCACGGGGGAGCGCGAGGTCGTCAAGGTCAAGTCGATGGCCACACAGGAGATCGGCCTCAACGAGGCACTCGCCGCCGAGGGCATCTCCGCGTACGAGACGGACCTCGCCGAACTGATCGTGCAGCTCGGACACGACCGTCCGTCCCACATCCTGGTCCCCGCGATCCACCGCAACCGGGGCGAGATCCGGGACATCTTCCGCGAGGAGATGGGGAAGTGGGGCCGCTCGGCCCCGGACGGTCTGACCGACAGTCCCGCCGAACTGGCCGAGGCGGCCCGGCTGCACCTGCGCGAGAAGTTCCTGCGCGCCAAGGTCGGAGTCTCCGGCGCGAACTTCATGGTCGCCGAGACCGGCACCCTCGTCGTCTTCGAGTCCGAGGGCAACGGCCGGATGTGCCTGACCCTCCCCGAGACGCTGATCTCCGTGGTCGGCATCGAGAAGGTGATCCCCACCTGGCAGGACCTGGAGGTCTTCCTCCAGACACTGCCGCGCTCGTCCACGGCCGAGCGGATGAACCCGTACACCAGCATGTGGACGGGCACCACGGACGGCGACGGCCCCTCCGTCTTCCACCTGGTCCTGCTGGACAACGGGCGCACCGACGCGCTCGCCGACGAGGTGGGCCGCCAGGCGCTGCGCTGCATCCGCTGCTCGGCCTGCCTCAACGTCTGCCCGGTGTACGAACGGGCCGGCGGCCATGCGTACGGCTCGGTCTACCCCGGCCCCATCGGCGCCATCCTCAGCCCCCAACTCCGGGGCACCGCAAGCGAGATCGACGCCTCGCTGCCGTACGCCTCGTCGCTCTGCGGGGCGTGTTACGAGGTGTGCCCGGTCGCGATCGACATCCCCGAGGTGCTGGTCCATCTGCGCGAGCGCGTGGCGGAGCGGGGCGGCAAGGGGCACCGGCTTGAGAAGGCGGCGATGAAGGCGGCGAGTTGGGCGATGGACCGGCCGGGAGTGATGGCGGCGGCCGAACGCGCGGCGACCCGGACCCGCCGGCTGCACCCGAAGAAGCTGCCGGGCACCGGGGCCTGGACGGACAGCCGTGAGCTGCCGGAGCTGCCGGAGAAGTCGTTCCGCGACTGGTGGAAGGGGGAGGGCCGATGAGGCGGGGGGATGGCGAGACGGGCGCCGCTTCGAGTACGGGCACGGGGCCCAGCTCCCGCGACCGCATCCTGGCCCGCGTCCGCACCGCCGTGGCCGACGCCCGCGAGGCCCCCGAGGTCGTCCGCGACTACCTGAGGGCCCACACCCCGGACGACCCCGCCGCCGTACTCGACCTGCTGCACGAGAACCTCGCGGAGTACCGGGCGCTCGTGCACCGCACGGACGCCGAGGGGCTGCCCGCGCTCCTGGCACGGCTGCTCGCCGAGCGCGGCTCGTCGACGGTCCTGGTCCCGGCCGGGCTGCCCCCCGAGTGGCTCGGCGCGACCGCCGCCGTACGCGTCCCGGACCGGTCCGAATCCACCGCGGCCGAACTGGACGTCGTGGACAGCGTCGTCACGGGGTGCGCCCTCGCCATCGCCGAGACGGGCACCCTCGTCCTGGACGGCAGCCCCGACCAGGGCCGACGCCGCATCACGCTCGTCCCCGACCACCACATCTGCGTGGTACGGGCGCCGGATCAGGTCGTTGCGTCGGTCCCCCAGGCGATGGCCCGCCTCGACCCCACCCGCCCGCTGACCTGGATCTCGGGCCCGTCCGCGACGAGCGACATCGAGCTGGACCGGGTGGAGGGGGTGCACGGCCCGCGCACGCTGGAAGTGGTCCTGGTCGGCGACTGAGCCGGGGCGGTCCGGAGCGGGGCCCGCTCAGCCGGTGAGCCTCGGCGCCTCGGCCCGCGCGTCCACCGGCCCCGCCAGCCGCTCCGCCAGCTCCCGCGCCCACGCCATGAGCCCGGGCAGGTCGATCCCGTACAGCGGTATCCCCACATACCGCCCCAACGAGTCAACGCCCCGCGTGAGCAGTGCGGCGCCGCCCTTCGCGTTGCCGCGCGCGGCGTGGGTGAGCCCGACGGCGAGCTGCGCGAGCCCCCGCCACAGCTCGCGCTCGCTCTCCGGCCCGGCCTTCCAGGCGTCCTCGAACACCTCGTGCGCGTGGAACGGCATCCCCGCGTCCAGCAGCCGCTGCGCCTCCCGCACGGTCTCGTCCGGGGTACGCGCCACACCCTCCGGCTGCCGCTCCACTCCGGACGCTCCATACGGCAGCGGCCGCCCGAGCCCGTCCCTGGGCCGCGCGTTGCGCGCCCGCCCCTCGGCGTCCCGGTCCCGGCGAGAAGAAGTCTCCATGCGCCCATTGTCCCCCGCCGTCGCTCCCCGTACTGGAACACGGCCATGAGTGAGGTATGGTTCTCGTGCACGACCGGCCGGGGGAAACCCCAGGTCAGACGGGCACCGGGACGTGGCGCAGCTTGGTAGCGCACTTGACTGGGGGTCAAGGGGTCGCAGGTTCAAATCCTGTCGTCCCGACTCTGCTTCACGCAGGTCGGAGGCCGTTCTCTCGCTAATGAGAGGGCGGCCTTTTGTGTGTCCGGGGCCATGGTGGTCGCACGTCCAGTCTGCGGTTGGCTGGCCCTGGTGCTGAAGCCGGGAACGGCGGGGGAGCGGAGTCGGCGCACAGCCTCGCGGAGCCGGTGGATGTGGTCGCGTGGTGGTCGCAGCCGTTCCAGCCAGGCCCGTCGGTCGTTTCGTTTCTGGGCCCGGGTGAGGGTGTGGTCGATGGTGTCGACGGCTTCTCGGGCTGCTTGTTGGGTGAGGTGGCTGTAGATGTTGGCGGTGGTCGACAGGGTGGAGTGCCGCAGGGTCTTGGAGACGACGGTGAGCGGCACGCCTGCGGTGATGGTGATGGTGGCGGCCAGGTGCCGCAGGTCGTGAACGGTCACCCGCGGTACACCGGCCTCTTTGGAGAGTTGCCGGAGCCGGTCGAGGACGGTGTGGGGTCGCAGGGGTCGGCCGTCGGGTCTGCAGAAGACGAGTCCGGTCAATGGATCGCTGGGGTCGCTGTGGCGGCGGGCCCTTGACCGGGCCCGGTGCTGGAGTGCGGTGGCGACGCGGGGTGAGATGGCGACCCAGTTCCGGCTGGTACGGGTCTTGGGCGTGGTGATGACGAGGTGGTTGTTGTCGATCGCGGAGAGCGTGCAACGTACATAGAGGACACGCTCGGCCAGGTGGACGTCGTCCCAGTGCAGACCGAGGGCCTCTCCTTTGCGCATGCCGGTGCCGATGAGGAGCTCGAACAGGTCGGCCATGTCCGGGTCTGCCTGATGGCAGTGCCGGAGGAAGCGGACGGCCTCGTCTGCGGTCCACCGCGGTCTGGAAGACCTGTGTGAGGCTCCGCTGTCGGACGCGTCGTCGATGGTGAACGGCGCGTCACCCTCGCGTATTCGATGGTGCATCTGCGTCGTTCCATCGCTCAGAAGCCCGAGGGCCCCGACAGCGCCGTAGCCGAACTACGGCTCATGCGCCATCGCCGTGCGGCCCAATACGCCTCCCTGATCCGATTCGGGGACCACTACATCGCCGACGCCGTGGCAGGCCTGCGCCGACTGCAACGCACCTACGTCACCACCGACCTGCGCCGCTCCCGCGACCGCCGCCCCCACGACGGCCACATACTCGCCCGCTGGCCAACCTGAAGTGCAGGACCGACCCCGTTACGGGGTGTGCCGGCGAGCATCCCGATCACCACGCGTGTCCCCTCCGCGGAAACGACCATCACGGCTCTGGTGGAACAAGCCAGATCAGATGAGACTCACCCACCTTGAAAGGTGAAGGCCGGGCACAGCGAGCCATGCACGCCTGCTCGCAAACGATCTCTGTATGTGGGCCCCCGGCGAGTCGTTGCTGTAGGTCCCCTACGGGGTCGGTCGCTGGCCGACTGGTCCAGCTGCTGAAGGGTGCTATCGGCGCGGCGGTCCGGTTTTTGTGCGAACCTACGGCACATTGAGTGATGGTGCGGTTGCGGTAAGTCTTCGTGAGGGCGCGGAGTGGATCTCGTCATGCGCGGAAGTCGCGGCAACCCCCGTTCATTTCATGCCCGTTCACGTGCTGTCGCGGTGCGCCGCGTCAGATTCGTGAACGCACCAACGCAGAGGTGGTAGCAGTCCCCATGGCACAGGAAGCCAGGATCGATGTCGAACTGACGTGGACGCAGGCCGAGGAGAAGTCCTCGGCCGAGAAGGTGGCGGAGTTCGCCAAGCACCTGCCGCAGGGCCCGTGGTTCGGCACCCCCACCGGCGTGGCGCGCGCTGGTGACCGGGAGCCGAAGTACACCTTGCCGCTGCGGTCCGCCCGACCGTACCGGCGGGAAGTGGCCGTTGGTGAGGCCGCGGTCTACCTCGCCGACGGCCACGACGAGCTGGAACGGCCGTTCATCTTCGCGGACGGCTTCAACTACGGCCCCAGTGACCTGCCGGCGCTGTTCGCCCACTTCAACGCGCCCTACCCGGGCAGCACGGTCGGCTTCCTCGACCAGCTGCTCGCCGCCGGCATCGACGTCGTCCTGATCGGCTTCGAACAGCGGCACACCTACATCCAGGCCAACGCCGGCGTGGTGATCAGCGCCATCCAAGAGGTCATCCAGCGGCGACACGGCAAGGCGGAGCTGATCGTCGGCGGGGTCAGCATGGGCGGCATCATCACCCGCTACGCCCTCGCCGAGATGGAGGACCGGAAGCAGGACCACCAGACCGGGACCTACCTCTCCTGGGACTCCCCGCACAACGGCGCCTGGATCCCCCTGGTCCTCCAGCAGCTCGCCTACTTCTTCGAGGCCCTGCCGGTCCCGCCCGGCGAGGTGAAGAAGGCCGAGCTGATCAGGAGCCCCGCCGCGCAGCAGCTGCTGTACGCCTGGGTCCCGGACGCGAAGTACTCCGGTCCGGTCGCCACCGCCAGCGAGCTGCGCACGCAGTTCCTGAATGAGCTGAGGGACCTCCGCCAGTTCCCGCAGCGGCCGCGCAAGCTGGGCGTGGCCAACGGCACCGGCAACAGCACCGGCCGCGACCTGCCGGCCGGACAGGAGGTGTTCAAGGTCCAGGTACCGCTGGTCCACTACGTCCAGGCGAACTTCCAGCCCGACGGCGGCGAGCACAAGCCGATCGGCGAGATGCGGGCCGCCGGCCAGGTACGGCGGGGCTTCACCTCGCACGTCCCCGGCCTCGACGGTGCGCCCGGAGGCATCCTCGACACCTTCGGCGGAATCGCCAAGGCGCTCGGGGCCACCATTCCGACGGAGTACGAGCGCAGCTGCTTCGTTCCCTCCGTGAGCGCGGTCGCACTCGACTACGACCCGGTCAAGTGGGACGTCGACCCGTACGAGAAGGTCGAGGGGGCCGACGAGAAGAGCGCGCTCGACGAGTTCAAGTGCGACAGCGAGAACACCGTGCACAGCCAGGTGACCAAGCCGCTGGTCGACTGGATCGTGGAGCGAATCGTCGGCTGACGCCACTGACTTCGAGAGTGCGGCCACCCCGGGCT
>NZ_JBHWUR010000174.1:0-10155 GCF_042737755.1 Streptomyces sp. NPDC059994 | reverse complement strand
GTTTTTCTGCGGGCCCGGGGGGCTGGTCGCGCGGTTCCCCGCGCCCCTGACGACAGGCAGAAGAGGGCCGGGCCACGTTTCAGCCCCTCCGGCGTTTGAGGAGCCGGGGCGGTGAGCGAAGCTCCCGCCCCCAAGGGGCGCGGGGAACCGCGCGACCAGCCACGGACGGCCCGCAGGCGAACGGAGGCCGGGGCGCGGCCCCGAAGCGGGGTGGGGCCATCACGCCGCCTCCCGGGCCGCCGCCATCCCCGCCGCGTCCAGCCGGGCCGTCCCCACGATCAGGTCCGCCCCGCCGAACTCCGGGTCCTCCAGCTGCGTCCCGTCGTCGACGGCGAACAGCAGCCGCTCCTCGCCCTGCCGGTACGCCGTACCGACCGGCGGGCTCGCCGCGTGCACCGCGAGCAGTGCGACCAGGTACGGCAGCTCCGGGTCCAGCCCACGTGCCTCGGCCAGCAGACCGGACAGCCGGCGCGGCGCGTCGTACTCCAGGTCGAGCAGCTCCATCGCCGCCGCCAGCTGCTCCTCGCTGAAGCGGCTGTCGTCGGGCGTGGCGATCAGATCGGGCTCGGGCATCTCCGCGCCGAGGTGCTCCCGCTCCATCGGGGGCGTGAGCAGTATGTCGACGAGGTCGGCCACCCGCACCGACACCGGCGTCCGCAGCCCCGTCCCGCGCGCGAAGAACGCGTCCGTCACCCGTGTCGCGTCCTCGACCGGCAGCGGCAGCAGTGGCGCGACCAGCTGCCCGTACAGGTCGAGGCCGGTCCGGGTGGCCGGGCGCGCGAACGCCTGGCGGTCCTGCTCGGCGCGGAACAGCGGCCCGGCCTCCAGGAGGCGCGACTGCAGCTGGGTGTGGCGCCGGATGCAGTCCTTGACGATGTCGACGAGCTCGGCGGCCCGCCGCTTGTTCTCGGGCTCCTCCGCCTCGTCCCGGGCCTTGCGGATGTTGGTCAGGATCGCGTTCTCGTGCCGGTAGCGGTCCGCCACGTGGTCGAGCGCCTCCGCGATCATGTCCGGGACCGCGTTCAGCCAGTCGACCGCGCGTACGTTGCGCCGGGTCGCCTCCAGGGTGCGGCGCAGGGTCTCCGCGTACTGCACGGTCCGGTAGCGCGCCTGCTCGGCGGCGAGCTGGGCGTCGGCCAGCCTGCCCCGGCTGATCAGCACCTCCAGCTTCACCTCGGCGGCGATCTGGGCGCTGGTGACATCCGTGTCGAGCGCGCCCACCAGCACGTTCACGGCCTCGTCCGTCGTACGGAGGTAGACGCTGCCCCCGTACCCCGGGACCTCTTCGATCAGCTTGAAGTCGTAGTCCCGGCGCACATAGACGCCGTCCGGGCTGAACGTCCCGTACACCGCGCGGAAGCCGCGGTCCACGCTGCCGACGTTGATCAGGTTCTCCAGGACCCAGCGGGCCACCCGCTCGTGCTCGGCGGCGGGGCGGCCCGGCGCCTGCGCGGCGACCCGCGGGATCAGCCTGGCCACTATCTGCTCGTGGTCGGCGCCCGTGTCGAAGTCCATGTTCAGCGTGACGAGGTCGATCGAGGCGAGGGCGACCTCCGCCATCGCGTAGACCGAGTACTCGCCCGCGAGGTTCGCCTTGCGCACGTCCAGGTCGTGCAGCGGGGCGGTGCAGGCGAGCGCGCGCAGCCTGCGCGCCAGCCCCTCGTCGGCGGCCGGGCCCGGTGCCGGGCGCGGCGCCGCGCTGAGCTGGGGCGGAACGGGTTCCGTCGAGGCAGGCGAAGTCACGCTGCACAGATTAGGTCCTCGCACTGACAACGGTCGAAACGGCGCAGATACGACCGCCCGGCCGCCGCCCCCGCCAGCTAGTCGCCGGCCGCCACCAGCCCGGCGTACGCCTCCACCAACTGCCTCCGGGAGTCGTCGAGATAGTCGGCGAGCAGCCGGACCGCCCCGCTCCGCTCGCCCGACCGCAGCGCTTCCAGAATATTCCGGTTCCGTATGAGATAGGGCTGATGGAGCCGTTTCGGGTCGTCCACCACGTGGAAGGCGAGCCGCAGTTCGGCCAGGACACCGCGCATCAGCTCGTCCGTGCGCGCGCTGCCCGCGAGGCCGACGAGCTCCCGGTGGAAGTGGATGTTGGCGGTGGAGACGCCCTTCCAGTCGTGCCGCCGGGCCGCCCGCTCCCCGCCCGCCACCGCCGCGTCCAGCGTCTCCAGCGCGTACGGGGGCCTGCCGAGGCCCTGGACGACGGCGCACTCGACCAGACGTCTGGTCCGGTAGATGTCCTCGACGTCCTCGACCGCCAGGATCCGCACGAACACCCCGCGGTTGAGCTCGTGGACCAGCAGCCGCTCGTGGCTCAGCAGCCGGAACGCCTCGCGCAGCGTGTTGCGCGAGACCCCGAGCGCCTTGCCGATGCTGTCCTCCGCGAGGCGTTCGCCCGGCGGGAAGTAGCCCTCGGCGATGCGGCCGCGCAGGATGTCCGCGACCCGCTCGGCCGTACTGGTGCGGCCGAGCAGCGGGCGGTCGTCCGCCAGCCCGCCGACCTCGGACTCCGTCGTTCCCACGGCTTCCTCACTCCCCCGCCGGGCTCCCGGCGACGCACGGCTTCCATCGTAGAAGGACGGAAAGGGAGCGGGGGACGGAAGAACGTTCCGACACGACTCTTGTCGGATTGTTCAACGATCCTCTAACTTGGGCGTCACCGCACAGCCGCACCGCACAGCCCCACCCCACCCCACCCCACCCCACCCCACCCCACCCCACCCCACCCCACGCGCACGCTCCCCCTGCGAGGTGCAGATGAGCACGACCCAAGCACGGCAGAAAGAGGGCGAACTCCCAAGCATCGGCGGCCCGTTCGGGTGGCTGCGGGCCCTCGGTCCGCGCGGCCGCCGCGCCTTCGGCGGCGCGTTCGGCGGCTACGCCCTCGACTCCTACGACTACTTCACTCTGCCGCTGAGCATGGTCGCGATCGGCGCGTACTTCGGCCTCGACCACGGCCAGACCGGCCTGCTCACCACGGTGACCCTGGTGGTCTCGGCGGTCGGCGGCGCGCTCGCCGGGATCCTGGCCGACCGCATCGGCCGGGTGAAGGCGCTGATGATCACGGTGATCACCTACGCGGTGTTCACCGTGGCCTGCGGCTTCGCGCCGACGTACGAGACGCTGATGGTCTGCCGCGCCCTTCAGGGCTTCGGCTTCGGCGGCGAGTGGGCGGTCGGCGCGGTCCTGGTCGCCGAGTACGCCTCGGCCAAGGAGCGCGGCCGGACCCTCGGCGCCGTGCAGAGCGCCTGGGCGGCGGGCTGGGCGCTGGCCGTCATCGTCTACACGCTGGTCTTCCACTACGTGGACGCGGACACCGCCTGGCGCGTGATGTTCTGGACGGGCGCACTGCCCGCCCTCCTGGTGATCTACATCCGGCGCAACGTCAGCGACGCCCCGGAGGCCGCCGAGCGGCGCGCGGCCGGCGTGGGGCGCGGCTCCTTCGCCGCGATCTTCAAGAAGGACCTGCTGCGCTCCACGTTCTTCGCGACGCTGCTCTCCACCGGTGTCCAGGGCGGCTACTACACGCTCGCCACCTGGGTGCCGACCTACCTCAAGACCGACCGCGGGCTCACCGTCGTCGGCACCGGCGGCTATCTGACGTTCCTGATCTCCGGCGCCTTCCTCGGCTATCTCACCGGCGGAGTGCTCAGCGACCGGCTCGGCCGCAAGCGGAACATCCAGCTCTTCGCCGTCCTGTCCGCGCTCTGCATCCTGGTGTACACGCACATCCCGTCCGGCGCGAACACCCTGCTGCTCGTTCTCGGCTTCCCGCTGGGCTTCTGCATGTCCGCGATCTTCAGCGGGTTCGGCTCGTTCCTGAGCGAGCTCTATCCGACGGCGGTACGCGGGACGGGCCAGGGCTTCACGTACAACAGCGGCCGGGCCGTCGGTGCCTTCCTGCCCACTTTCGTGGGCTACCTCTCCGACAGCTGGGGCGTGGGCGGCGCACTGGCCCTCGGCGCGATCGGCTACGCGCTGGCCTTCGTGGCCCTGTTCGGACTGCCCGAGACACGTGGACAGGAACTGACGTGACCCCGGTCATCGACCTCAACGCCGACCTGGGCGAGGGCTTCGGCCGCTGGCGGCTGACCGACGACGAGCAGCTGCTGTCCGTCGTCACCAGCGCCAATGTGGCCTGCGGCTTCCACGCGGGCGACGCGGCCACCATGCGGCGCGTGTGCGCGACGGCGGCCGAGCGCGGGGTGCGGATCGGCGCCCAGGTCTCCTACCGCGATCTGGCCGGGTTCGGGCGGCGGGCCATGGACGTCCCGCCGGAAGAGCTGGCGGCCGAGGTCGCCTACCAGATAGGCGCGTTGGAGGTCTTCGCCCGGGCCGCGGGCAGCCGGGTCGCCTACGTCAAGCCGCACGGCGCGCTCTACAACCGGGTCGTCCACGACGAGGAGCAGGCGGCGGCCGTCGTCGAAGGGGTGTGCCTGGCGGGCGGCGCGCTGCCGGTGCTCGGGCTGCCCGGCTCCCGGCTGCTGGCGCGGGCCGAGAAGGCCGGACTGCCCGTCGTCACCGAGGCGTTCGCGGACCGCGCCTACACCGCGCGCGGCACGCTCGTCCCGCGCGGCGAGAGCGGCGCGGTCGTGGCCGACCCTGACGCGGTGGTCCAGCGGTCGCTCGCCCTGGCCGGGGCCGGGACCGTGGTCGCCGCTACCGGCGAGAGCGTCGACGTACGCGCGCGTTCGCTCTGTCTGCACGGCGACACCCCCGGCGCCGCCGCCCTCGCCCACCGGGTGCGCCACGCCCTGGAGGGCGCGGGCGTGCGGGTGGAGGCGTTCGCGTGAGACGTGCCCTGCCGATGCGGACGCTGCCGGTCGGCGACCGCGCGCTCCTCGTCGAGCTGGACAGCGGCGAGGACGCCGAGGCCCTCCACGCCGAGCTGCTGCGCCGCCG
The DNA here is from genome assembly GCF_042737755.1 of Streptomyces sp. NPDC059994. Taxonomy (NCBI): domain Bacteria; kingdom Bacillati; phylum Actinomycetota; class Actinomycetes; order Kitasatosporales; family Streptomycetaceae; genus Streptomyces; species Streptomyces sp. NPDC059994. Next base: position 5,250 of record NZ_JBHWUR010000174.1, on the reverse strand, counting down.
CGCCGCCGGAAGCCTGCCGCCCGTACGGGAGATCGTCCCGGCGGCCCGTACGGTCCTGCTCGACGGTCTGGACGATCCGGCGCGCCTCGCGGCGCTGCTGCCCGGCTGGGAGGTCACGCCGCCGCGCGCGGACGTGGGCGCGGCGGTGGAGATCCCGGTCCGCTACGACGGCCCCGACCTGGCCGAGGTCGCGGCGGTGTGGGGCGTCTCGCCCGAGGCGGCGGTGCGGATCCACTGCGCGGCCGAATTCCGGGTGGCCTTCTGCGGGTTCGCGCCCGGCTTCGGCTATCTGACCGGGCTGCCCGAGCGGTACGGGGTGCCCCGCCGGGCCACCCCGAGGACCTCGGTCCCCGCCGGGTCGGTCGCCCTGGCGGGCCCGTACACCGGCGTCTATCCGCGCTCGTCGCCGGGCGGCTGGCAGCTCGTCGGCACCACGGACGCCGTGCTGTGGGACGCGGACCGGGAGCCCGCCGCACTCCTCGCACCGGGCACCCGGGTGCGCTTCGTCCCCCGGGGCGGGGCATGACGGACCGGGCCTTCTGCGTGGTGCGGGCCGGCGCGCTCACCTCCGTCCAGGACGAGGGGCGCCCCGGCCACGCCCACCTCGGCGTGCCGCGCTCGGGGGCGCTCGACCTGCCCGCGAGCCGCCTCGCCAACCGGCTGGTGGGGAATCCGCCGGGCGCCGCCGTCCTGGAGACGACGCTGAACGGGTGCGCGGTGCGCCCGCGCCGGGCCGTCACCGTCGCGGTGACGGGGGCGCCCTGCCCGGTGGCCGTCGACGGGCGCCCGGCGGCGTGGGGCGCGGCGGTGCGGGTGCCCGCGGGGGCCGTCCTGGAGGTCGGCGCCGCCGTACGCGGAGTGCGCTCCTATGCGGCGTTCGCCGGGGGGATCGCCGTCGAGCCGGTCCTCGGCAGCCGCTCCACCGATCTGCTCTCGGGGCTCGGCCCGGCGCCGCTCGCGGACGGCGCCGTACTGCCCCTGGGGCATCCGGCCGAGCACTACGCGCGCGTGGACGCTGCCCCCGCGCCGGGGCCGCCGCGGGAGTTGGTGCTGCGGATGCTGCCGGGGCCGCGCTCCGACTGGTTCACGGAGCATGCTTTCGCCGCCCTCGCCACCGGCCGCTACCGGGTCTCCGCCGCGAGCAACCGCATCGGCCTGCGCACCGTGGGCCCGGCTCTCGAACGGGCCGTTCACGGCGAGCTGCCCAGCGAGGGCATGGTGTGGGGCGCGGTCCAAGTGCCGCCTGACGGGCGCCCGGTGGTGTTCCTGGCCGACCATCCGACCACCGGCGGGTATCCGGTGGTGGGCGTGGTCGCCGGGGCGGATCTGGCCGCCGCCGCACAGGCCGCGCCCGGCACACCGCTGCGGTTCGTGCCCGTACGACGGGGCCCCTCTTCCGTACGGAGGCGTCAGGAACGGAGGCGTCAGGAGCCGTAGCCGCCGCCTCCGGGCGTGCGGACGACCAGGACGTCCCCGGGGCCCACCTCGACCGTGTCCACACCGCCCAGCGGCTCGCTGCGGCCGTCCGCGCGCTCCACCAGGTTCGCGCCGAGCCCGCCGGGCGCGCCGCCCGCCATGCCGTACGGCGGGACGCGCCGGTGGCCGGTCAGCAGGGCGACGGTCATCGGCTCCAGGAAGCGGATCCGGCGCTCGACCCCGCAGCCGCCCGTCCACCGGCCCCGCCCGCCGCTGCCCTCGCGTACGGCGAAGGCGTCCACGCGCACCGGATAGCGCCACTCCAGCACCTCGGGGTCGGTGAGGCGCGAGTTGGTCATGTGGGTCTGCACGGCGTCCGCGCCGTCGAATCCGTCTCCCGCGCCCGATCCGCCGGCCACCGTCTCGTAGTACTGCACCCGGTCGTTGCCGAAGGTCACGTTGTTCATCGTGCCCGAGCCCTCGGCCTGGATCCCGAGGGCCGCGTAGAGCGCGCCGGTGACGGCCTGCGAGGTCTCGACGTTTCCGGCGACGGTCGCGGCCGGGTGCTCCGGCGCCAGCATCGAGCCCGGCGGCACCCGTACCTCCAGGGGTTTGAGACAGCCGCTGTTGAGCGGGATGTCGTCGTCCACCAGCGTCCGGAAGACGTAGAGGACGGCCGCCATCACCACCGACCGGGGCGCGTTGAAGTTGCCCGGCTGCTGCGGCGAGGTGCCGGCGAAGTCCAGTACGGCGCTGCGGCTCTCGCGGTCCACGGTGACCGCGACCCGGATGACGGCGCCGCCGTCGGTCTCGTACGTGTACGAGCCGTCGCTCAGCCCCGCCACGATCCGCCGCACGGACTCCTCGGCGTTGGCCTGCACATGTCCCATGTACGCCTGGACGACGTCGAGCCCGAACTCGTCGGTCATGCGCCGCAGTTCGGCGATGCCCTTCTCGTTGGCGGCGATCTGGGCGCGCAGGTCCGCGAGGTTGGTGCCGGGGTCGCGCGAGGGGTGGACGGCGCCGGTCAGCAGCTCCCGCGTCTCCGTCTCGCGCAGCCGTCCGTCCCGGACAAGGAGCCAGTTGTCGAAGAGCACTCCCTCCTCCTCGATGGTGCGGCTGAAGGCGGGCATGGAGCCCGGGGTGATGCCGCCGATCTCGGCGTGATGGCCGCGCGAGGCGACCACGAACCGCAGCTCCTCGCCGTCGAACACCGGGGTCACCACGGTGATGTCGGGCAGATGGGTGCCGCCGTGGTACGGGTCGTTGACGGCGTAGACGTCGCCGGGCCGCATGGCGCCCGCGTTGCGGTGCAGCACCTCCTTGATGGACTCGCCCATCGAGCCCAGGTGCACGGGGATGTGCGGGGCGTTGGCGATCAGGTTGCCCTCGGCGTCGAAGAGCGCGCAGGAGAAGTCGAGGCGTTCCTTGATGTTGACGGAGTGGGCGGTGTTCTCCAGGCGTACGCCCATCTGCTCGGCGATCGCCATGAAGAGGTTGTTGAAGACCTCCAGCATCACCGGGTCGACGTCCGTGCCGACGGCGGTGCGGCCGGGGCGGGGGCGCACCCGGGTGAGCAGCAGATGCCCCAGGGCACCGGCGGCGGCCTGCCAGCCGTCGTCCACCACGGTGGTGGCGTCGGCCTCTGCGACGATCGCGGGCCCGGCCACCGTGTCCCCCGGGCGCAGGGTGGCGCGCCGGTACAGCGGGACGTCCCGGCGCTCGCCCGCCACGAACATGCCCACGGTTGCGGAGGGGCCGCTCGCGCCCTCGCGCGCGTACTCCTCGACCTCGGGGGCGCCGTGCGGTCCGGCGGCGCCGACGGCCTCCACCGACACCGCCTCCACGACCAGCGGCTTGTCCATGGTGAAGGCGTACCGCGCGCGGTGTTCGCCCTCGAACGCCTCCTTCATGGCGTCCGCCGTGTCCAGGGCCACCGGCAGGCTCGCGTCCGTACCGGCGTAGCGGAGCAGCACGCGCGCGTGGGTGGTGATCGCCTCGTCCGGGATGCTGTCGGCGCGCAGTTCGGCACGCGTGCGTGCCGCGAGTGCGCCACACAGCTCGCGCACCCGCCCGACGGAGTCCTCGTCGAGCTCCGCCTCGACGGACCGCTCGCGCATCGCGGTCGCGTCGGCGAGACCGATGCCGTAGGCAGAGAGGACTCCGGCCAGTGGCGGTACGACGACGGTGTCGATGCCGAGCGCGTCCGCGACCGCGCAGGCGTGCTGGCCGCCCGCGCCGCCGAAGCTGGTCAGGGCGTAGCGGGTGACGTCGTGGCCGCGCTGCACGGAGATCTTCTTGACCGCGTTCGCCATGTTGAGCACGGCGATCTCCAGGAATCCGGCGGCGACTTCCTGGGGGGTGCGGCCGCCGCCGGTGCGGGCGGCCAGCGCGGCGAACCCCTCCCGTACCACCTCGGCGTCCAGCGGCAGTTCGCCGCCGGGGCCGAACACCGCCGGGAAGTGGGCGGGCTGGATCCTGCCGAGCATCACATTGGCGTCGGTGACGGTGAGCGGGCCGCCGCGCCGGTAGCAGGCCGGGCCCGGGACCGCGCCCGCCGAGTCGGGGCCGACCCGGTAGCGCTGTCCGTCGAAGTGGAGCACCGAGCCGCCGCCCGCCGCCACGGTGTGGATGTTCATCATCGGGGCGCGCATCCGCACCCCGGCGACCTGGGTGGCGAAGTCCCGCTCGAAGGCGCCCGCGTAGTGCGAGACGTCGGTCGAGGTGCCGCCCATGTCGAAGCCGATCACGCGCGCGTAGCCGGCCCGTCCGGAGGTGCGGGCCATGCCGACCACGCCGCCGGCGGGTCCGGAGAGCACCGCGTCCTTGCCCCGGAAGTGCGCCGCCTCCCGCAGGCCGCCGTTGGACTGCATGAACATCAGCCGTACGCCGTCGAGTTCCCTGGCGACCTCGTCGACGTAACGGCGCAGGATCGGCGAGAGGTAGGCGTCCACCACGGTGGTGTCGCCGCGCGGCACCAGCTTGATGAGCGGGCTCACCTCGTGCGAGCAGCTGACCTGGGTGAAGCCGAGCGCGCGGGCGGCCTCGGCGACGGCCAGCTCGTGGTCCGGGTAGCGGTAGCCGTGCATCAGGACGACGGCGGCGCTGCGCAGCCCCTCCGCGCGGGCGGCCCGCAGCCCCTCGGTGGCGCCCGCGAGGTCGAGCGGGCGGACGGTGGCGCCGTGCGCGTCGACCCGCTCGGCCACCTCGACGACCCGCGCGTACACCGCTTCCGGCAGCACGATGTGCCGGTCGAACAGCCGCGGCCGGTTCTGGTACGCGATCCGCAGCGCGTCCCGGAAGCCCTCGGTGACGACGAGGACGGTGGGCTCGCCGCGCCGCTCCAGGAGGGCGTTGGTGGCGACGGTGGTGCCCATCTTGACGACGGAGATCCGGTCGGCCGGGACCGGCTCGTCGGGCCCGAGGCCGAGCAGCAGCCGGATCCCGGCTACCGCGGCGTCGCGGTCGCGCTCCGGGTCATGGGAGAGGAGCTTGCGGCTGACCAGGTGCCCGTCGGGCCGTCTGCCCACCACGTCGGTGAAGGTGCCGCCACGGTCGATCCAGAACTCCCAGCGCCCTGTCATCCCTCCATTCTGGCAAGGCGGCCCGCGCCGGGGGCACGCCGACGGCCGCGCGCGCCGCGGAGAGCGCCTCCGCGGCGCGCGGATCGAGGTGGGTGGCGGTGCCGCGCGCGGCGCGGCTCGGCCCCCGGCGAGGCCGAGCAGCTGGGGCAGCAGGCCCGTGGAGCGCCGCGCCACCCGGGCGGCCCCGGCCGTCGCCGGCCTCAGCGGCGCGGCGGCCGGTCCGGCTCGTACGAGGGCGGGTGTCTTATAC